>JBQCFB010000105.1:0-2079 GCA_051959715.1 Pseudolabrys sp. | reverse complement strand
CGCTGAGCGAAAGACCCTTCCCTGTCATGGCCGGGCTTGTCCCGGCCATCCGCGTCTTTAAGTGATTCCGATTAGGCGTGGATGCCCGGCACAAGGCCGGCCATGACCGAGAGGGGTGACCGCCTCAGCGCAAACTGGCGTTGATCTTGTCCAGCGCCGACTGGCCGGGGCACAGCTCCGGCGCGTTCAGCGCGTTGAGCGGCGCATCGACCGTACGCAGATGCGCGTGAAGGTCCTCGGACTCCTCATCCACATAGAGGAGGCCAGTGACGATCTGCCCTTTCGCCGCATGGTGCTGGAGGAACCCCAGCGCCGCGGTGCGGTCGTGCAGGTCGTAGTCGGCGGCGAGCTTCCGCAAGGCGATCTTCGAGCCGTCGTGCTGCTCGACGAGCTCGACCGTGCCGGGCTCCTGTTTCACCTCGATCGGCATGCGCGAGGAGATGAAGTCGAGCCGGTTCACCGCCTCGTTGTGCTCGCGCACGAAATCGAAGCTCTTGGTGGAGCCGGCATGGTTGTTGAAGGCGATGCACGGCGAGATCACGTCGATGAAGGCCGCGCCCTTGTGCGCGATCGCCGCCTTGATGATCGGCACGAGCTGCTGCTTGTCGCCGGAGAAGGAGCGGGCGACGAAGGTGGCGCCGAGCTGGAGCGCCATCGCCACCATGTCGATCGAATTGTCGGTGTTGATGACGCCGCGCTTCGACTTCGAGCCGCGGTCGGCCGTGGCCGAGAACTGGCCCTTGGTCAGGCCGTACACGCCGTTGTTCTCGACGATGTAGACCATGTTGACGCCGCGGCGCAGGCAGTGCGCGAACTGGCCGAGGCCGATCGAGGCCGAGTCGCCGTCGCCCGAGACGCCGAGATAGATCAGGTCGCGGTTGGCGAGGTTGGCGCCGGTCAGGACCGACGGCATGCGGCCGTGCACCGAGTTGAAGCCGTGGGAGTTGCCGAGAAAGTAGGTCGGCGTCTTCGACGAGCAGCCGATGCCGGAAATCTTGGCGACGCGGTGCGGCTCGATGGCGAGTTCGAAGCAGGACTGGATGATTGCCGCCGTGATCGAGTCGTGGCCGCAGCCGGCGCACAGCGTCGACACCGCGCCTTCATAGTCGCGGTGGGTGTAGCCGAGGTCGTTTTTCGGCAGGTCCGGGTGGTGGAATTTCGGTTTGGCGATGTAGGTCATTTTATTTTTCCCGTCATGGCCGGGCTTGTCCTGGCCATCTCGCTTAGGAAGGTAGAGTGCCCGACACGCCGGGATACGCGGGTCAAGCCCGCGTATGACGTCATGAAAGCCGAGGCTTTCAAGACGTCACCTTCGTCGGCTTCACCTTGAGTTTCTCGAGGTGTTCGCCGATCGACTTGGCAATGAATCGCGCGGTGATCGGGGTGCCGTCATAGTGCAGCACCGGCACCAGGCGCACCGGATCGATGTCGCATTCGTTGACGATGAGCGAGCGCAGCTGCGCGTCGCGGTTCTGCTCGACCACGAAGACGAAGTCGTGGTCGGCGACGAACGAGTTCACCGACGAGTGGAATGGGAAGGCGCGGACGCGCATGCGATCAAGCGCGTGGCCCTGCGCCTCGATCATGTGGATCGCTTCGTCCATCGACGGCGCGGTCGAGCCGTAATAGATGACGCCGTATTTGGTCGGCTTCGACGAATTGGCGATCAGCGGCTTCGGCACGATATCCTTGGCCGTCTCGAATTTGCGCACGAGCCGCTGCATGTTGTCGACATAGGGCGCGCCTTCCTCGGTGTATTTGGCGTAGCGGTCGCGCGAGGTGCCGCGGGTGAAGAACGACCCCTTGGTCGGATGCGTGCCCGGATAGGTGCGGAAGGGGATGCCGTCGCCGTCGACGTCGAGATAGCGGCCGAAATCCTTGCCGGCCTCCAGTTCCTCGGCGGTCATCACCTTGCCGCGGTCGTAGACTTTGGCGTCGTCCCATTTGAACGGGCGGCACAGATGATGGTTCATGCCGATGTCGAGATCGAGCATGACGAAGATCGGCGTTTGCAGGCGGTCGGCGAGGTCGAAGGCGGCTGCGCCGAACTCGAAGCTCTCGGTCGGATCCTCGGGGAAC
>JBQCFB010000104.1:0-3915 GCA_051959715.1 Pseudolabrys sp. | reverse complement strand
CTGGATCAGGGCGACGGGCTGCGAGCGCCTCGTCTTGACCGGCGGCATCGGCCTCAACGCGCTTGGCAATATGCGCGTGCTCGAGCACTTCGACGACAGCTGGTTTCGTCGCGAGATGGGACGCGCCGGACGGCTGCATCTCTGGGTGCCGCCGACTCCGAACGACACGGGGGTCACCATCGGCGCGGCCTATATGGGCGCGTACCTCGCCGGCTACGGAATTGGCGCACCGGCCGAGCACGCGTTCTATTGCGGTCTGCCGCCGGCCGATGCCGACATCCGCTCCGCCTTCGCCGATCGGCCTGACGTCGACTGCCTGGCCTTGAAGCCTTGCGACAGCGAGGCGGCGCGCAACGCTTACGCCGATTTCATGGCGTTCATGACGGCGCAGGACGCGATCTTCGCGCTCTACCAAGGGGCCGCCGAGACCGGCCCGCGCGCGCTCGGCCACCGCTCGATCCTCGCCAATCCGTGCAATCCGAAAACGCGCGAAAACCTCAACGCGCGGGTGAAATACCGCGAGGCGATCCGGCCGCTGGCACCGATGGCGACGTTGGAAGCGGCGCAGCAGTTTTTTCAATTGTCGGACGGCGCCAGCGACGCCGCCTACAATGCCTATAACTACATGGTGCTGACGGCGCACGCGACGCCGGAGGCGCATGCGCGCATCCCGTCCGTGGTGCACGCCGACGGCACCGGCCGCATCCAGATCGTGCGCCAGGCGGCCGATCCCCTCACCCACGCCTATCTCGAGGCGCTCGGCCGGCGCATCGGAGTCGAGGTCGCGGTCAACACCTCGTTCAATGTCGCCGGGCCGATTGCGCAGACCCCCGCGCAGGCGCTCGACACGCTCAAACGTTCGCAGGGGCTCGACGCGGTGCTGATGTTCGCGGACGAAGGCCCCGTCTACGCCGCGCTGCATAAGGGCGTCGGCGGCGAAGGCGGCGCCCGTTTCCGCGCCTGGCTCGAAGCCTGGCAGCGCGAGAGCGGGCTCAGGCTCGAAGCCTAGCCCGCGGCCGTCACGCCGTCCGCGGCCGTGTCGTATTCCGCCGAGATATCGACGCCGGTGTAGTCCGGCATCAGCGCGGTCGCCACGAGGCTGATCACCGCACAGGCGGCGATGTAGATCGAGATCGCGTAGCCCGAGTGATAGGTCGCAAACAGCCATGTGGCGATCAAGGGCGCGGGGCCGCCCGCGATCACGGACGCGAGCTGATAGCCCATCGAAGCGCCGCTGTAGCGCAGCCGCGGCGTGAAGGCTTCGGCGATCAGCGCTGCCTGCGGCCCGTACTGGATGTCGTGCGGGATCAGCGACAGCACGATGGCGATGAACACCGCCGACGGTACCGCCGTGTCGATCATGCCGAAATAAAGGAATCCGAACAGGCCGGTCGCCACCACGCCGATCAGGTACATTGTCTTGCGGCCGATGCGATCCGAGATGTGTCCCGACAGCGGGATGGTGACGAAGGAGACGACCGAGCCGACCAGCACCGCGGTGAGGATCAGGTCGCGCGACATTTTCAATGTGCCGGTCGCATAGGCGAAGACGAAGGCCGTGAAGATGTAGAACGGCGCCTGCTCGGACATGCGTGCGAAGGCCGAAAGGATGATCTCCTTCGGATGCTTGCGCCACACTTCGATGACGGGCGTCTTCTCCGTCCTTTCGCTGTCGAGCAGCTTCTGGAACACCGGCGTCTCGAGGATGCCGAGCCGGATCCACAGGCCGATGCCGACCAGAACGATCGACAGCGCGAAGGGAAGCCGCCAGCCCCAGACCTGGAATTGGTCGCCGGCGATCCAGCTGAACACGAGCACGGCGAGATTGGCGAGAAACAGCCCGCACGGTACGCCGAACTGCGGCCACGAGGCCATCAGCCCGCGCTCGTTATGGGTGCGCGACCATTCCATCGCCAGCAGCACCGAGCCGCCCCACTCGCCGCCGACACCGATGCCCTGAATCATGCGCAGCACGGTCAAAATCACCGCGCCCCAGATGCCGATCGAGGAATAGGTCGGTACGAAGGCGATGAGGAAGGTGGCGAGCCCCATGCACAAAAGCGTGGCGATGAGCGTCGCCTTGCGCCCGATGCGGTCGCCGTAATGGCCGAAGATCGCCGCCCCGATGGGCCGGCCGATGAAGCCGATGAAATAAGTACCGAAGGCCGAGAGCGTCGCGGTCAGCGCGTCCTCATGGGGAAAGAACAGCTTGCCGAAGATGAGGCCCGCCGCCGTGCCATAGAGGAAAAAATCGTACCACTCGATGGCCGTGCCGATGGTCGAGGCGATGACCGCCCGGCGCAATTGCGCATCGTGCGCGGACTGGGACAGCGGGGCTGTGACTGTGGTCGGGGCCATGGGCGCCTCCTCGGGCAGGATGGCGGCGCAGGCGTCTGGCGGCTTGCGTCCAAGGCTGAAACCGAATTGAAGCTCTTCGAGTTCCCGGGGCGCCGGAAGCATTCCCGGACCGCCGTTTCACGACGCGAAACGGGCGGCGATTTCCGGCCATGGACCCGGCCGAGCCGCTACGACAGGCTATGCCGTCGTCAAAAGAGCCAGCGAGCGAGACCATGCAGCAAGCCGCCCCGACCGCAGACAATGCCCGCAAGGAGGACGTCGCTGCCCTTCTCGTCGGCGCCGTCCACCTGCACTGCCACAGCGGCCCGGCGGCGATGCCGCGCATCCTCGACCACCACGAGGCGCTGATGGACTGCGCCGCGGCCCGCTTCCGCGCGCTGGTCTACAAGGACCACTTCTATCTCGGCACGCCGCACGCGATCCTGCTGGAGAAGCTCTTCCCCGAAACCGGCGTACGCCTGTTCTCCGGGATCGCGCTCAACAACGCCTCCGGCGGCATCAACCCCCACGCCGTGAACCACGCCGCAATGATCGGCGCCAAGATCGTGTGGATGCCGACGCTGTCGGCCGAGAACCACATCGCGCAGGCCGCGGGGCAGGCCAAGACTTTCCCGAAGACGACGAAGAAAATGCTCGATCCGGTCGGGCTCTCGGCGCTCGATGCCAACGGCAAGCTCAGCGACGCGTCGAAACAGGTGCTCGACGTCATCGCGGAGGCCGACATCATCCTCGCCGGCGGCCACCTGCCCGCGTCCGAATTGCTCATCCTGTTCGAGGAAGCCGGCCGCCGCGGCGTCAAGAAGATGATCGTCAATCACCCGACCTACATCGTCGGCTGCACCGACGACGACATCCGCGCGCTGGTCAAGCTCGGCGCTTACATGGAGCACTCGATCTGCATGTTCGTCGAAGGCCGCTCGAAGAAATACGGGCCCGACAAGCTCGCGCACCTGATCGAGGTCGCCGGCGTCGACCGCACGCTGCTGTGCTCCGACCTCGGCCTCGTCGGCTCGCCGCGCCCGGTCGACGGCTATCGCGAGATCGTCTCGACGCTGCTCGATTTGCAGATGCCGGCGGCCGACATCCGCAAGATGATCAGTTCGAACGCCGCGCACCTGCTCAATCTGGACGCGCCAGCGCAGCCGAACTGACGCTTCAATAATAATCAGCGCGGCCGGATCAACCGGCCCGGAACACATCAGGGAGGAGCCGATGCGCCTTTTGCGCAGACTTTGCATGCTCGCAGTATTCGCCGCTGCCGTCGCCCTGGCCGCGCCGGGCATGGCGCGGGCCGAGGACTGGCCGACGCGGCCGATCACGATGATCGTGCCGTTCCCGGCCGGCGGCTCGGCCGACGCCGTGGCGCGCCTCGTCGCGATGGAAATGAGCGACAAGCTCAAGCAGCAGATCGTGATCGAGAACCGCGCCGGCGCCGGCGGCAATATCGGCGGCGCCGCGGTCGCGCGCGCCAAGCCCGACGGCTACACGCTCCTGTTCGCGACGCCCGGACCCGGCGCCAACAACAAGCTTCTTTACACCAACCTGACCTACGACCCG
>JBQCFB010000103.1:0-2501 GCA_051959715.1 Pseudolabrys sp. | reverse complement strand
CGAGACCGCGCGTGCGCTCGGGCGTGTCAGCCACTTCGTGCACAGCGCCGGCATCGTCGCCAAGAGCTCGAAGCTTGCCGACGCAAGCATCGAGACATTCCGCAGCGTCGTTGACGTCAACCTGATCGGCGCGCTGCTCTGCTGTCGGGCCGCGGTCCGCCGCATGTCGACCGCAAAAGGCGGGCAGGGCGGCTCGATCGTGCTGCTTTCATCGATGGCGGCCCAGATCGGCGGCGCCAACGAATACGTGGTTTATGCGGCCGCCAAGGGCGGTGTCGACACTCTGACGCTCGGGCTTGCCCGGGAGGTCGTCAAGGAAGGCATTCGCGTCAACGCCATCCGCCCGGGCGTCATCAATACCGACATCCACGAGCCCGGCCGGGTCGAGCGGGTGACGCCGTTGCTGCCGATGGGCCGCGCCGGCGAGCCGGATGAAGTGGCGGCGGCAATCCTGTTTCTGTTGTCGGACGGCGCTTCCTACATTACCGGCTCCGTGCTCAACGTCTCCGGCGGGCGCTAGCCCAACCGAAATACCGAACGGGTGAGCGTGCTTGCGCTTGGCGAGACGCCGCCTATGATCCGCTCGAAATCGCAAAACACTTATTCAAGGGGTGAAACCATGGTCGCGGCAGTGCGCGTTCACAAGACCGGCGGTCCGGAAGTCCTGACGTTCGAGGACATCGAGATACCGGCGCCCGGCCAGGGCCAGGTGAAGATCAAGCAGCACGCCAGCGGCGTGAATTTCATCGACTGCTATTTCCGCAGCGGTCTCTATCCGTCGCCGGTCGGCATGCCGTTCGTCGCCGGCAACGAAGGCGCGGGCGAGGTGATCGCGGTCGGTCCCGGAGTCACCGATCTCAAGGTCGGCGACCGCGTTGCCTACGTCGTGCCGCTCGGCGGCTATGCGGCTGAACGGCTGCTGCCGGCCGACCGCGCAGTGAAGGTGCCGGCCAATATCAGCTACGAGCAGGCTGCCGGCATGATGCTCAAGGGCATGACTGCGGAGTACCTGCTCAACCGCACCTTCAAGGTCGGCAAGGGCATGACCGTGCTGATGCACGCCGCCGCCGGCGGCGTCGGCCTCATCCTGTGCCAGTGGGCGAAGCACCTCGGCGCGACCGTCATCGGCACGGTCGGCTCGAAGGACAAGGCCGCGCTCGCGAAGGCGAACGGCTGCGATCACACGATCCTCTATCGCGACGAGGATTTCGCGGCGAAGGTCAAGGAGATCACCGGCGGCAAGCTGTGCGACGTCGTCTATGACGGTATCGGCAAGACCACGTTCCCGGCCTCGCTCGACTGCCTGCGTCCGCTCGGCTACTTCGTTTCGTTCGGCTCCGCCTCCGGTCAGGTCGATGCCTTCAACATCAACATCCTCCAGGCCAAGGGCTCGCTGTTCGCGACACGGCCGACGCTCAACCACTACGCGGCCAAGCGCGAGGACCTCAATTCGATCGCGGCCAACCTGTTCAACGTGGTCGGCTCGGGCGCGGTCAAGATCCCGATCAATCAGAAGTATGCGCTCAAGGATGCGCGCAAGGCGCACGAGGACCTCGAGGGACGCGGCACGACTGGCTCGTCGATCCTGATCCCGTAGAGCACGCATGCAGCCCTGGGGCCGGTTTTCGTCGCTCGGTCTCGCGGCCGTGGCGCTGCTCGTCGGCCAGTTCGTCGCGCTCGCCGCGCTGACCTGGTTCTACGGCCTGCCGCTGGCGCGGTTGCCCAACCTCGCCGGTGACGGCGTCGCCGTCACCGTCATCATCCTGGTGTCGACGCCGATCGAAGTGGCGCTGCTGATGCTGTTCGCGCAGCGCCGCGGCGTGCCGGCGGCGCAGTATCTCGGCTGGACGGTGCCGAAGCGCGCCGACGTGATCTTCGGCATCGTCGTCGTCGCGGTCTTCGTCGTCCTCGCCGACATCGTGAGCTGGCTCGCCGGCCACGGTCTCGTCACCTCGTTTCAGACCGACATTTACACCACGGCGAGCTCGCAAGGTTGGCTCGTGGCCCTGTGGCTCGCGATCATGGTGGTGACGCCGTTCGGCGAGGAGACGCTGTTCCGCGGCTTCCTGTTTCGCGGCTGGTTCCGCGAGCCGAAGGATGCGTGGTTCGCCATTATCGGCACGGCGGCGTTGTTCGCTTTGCTGCACGTCCAGTACGACTGGTTCGTGATCGCGCAGGTGTTCGGCTTCGGGCTGGTGCTCGGCTGGATGCGCTGGGTGTCCGGCTCGACGCTGCTGACCATGCTGCTGCACGGCCTGATCAACTTCGAAGGCATGATCGAGACGCTGGTCGGGCTGCACCGCTGACGGTGCTAGAGCCGCGCCGCGATGCGTCCGAAGGCGGGATGCTGCGTCAGCCCGCCGGGCAGGCGCGGCAGCCCTATGACCTCCGCGCCGCCGGAAAACCGCGCAATGCTGGCGACAGTGTCGTCGAGCGGCTCGGTGTCGTTATCCTTTTCGCTGACGACGATCGCGGCGACGCGCAAGGCGCGCTGCGTCAGG
>JBQCFB010000102.1:0-5865 GCA_051959715.1 Pseudolabrys sp. | reverse complement strand
AGCGCGGTCGTGAAGATGAAGCCCGGCGCGTAGGAGCGCACGGCGTCGACCATCTCGTTGGTGCCGGCAATGTAGCCGCCGAGGCAGCCGAACGCCTTCGCCAAAGTGCCCTCAATGACGTCGACGCGGTGCATGGCCTTGTCGCGCTCGCAGACGCCGCCGCCGCGCGGACCGTACATGCCGACCGCGTGCACCTCGTCGCAATAGGTCATCGCGCCGTATTTCTCGGCGAGGTCGCAGATGGCGTGGATCGGCGCGACGTCGCCGTCCATCGAATAGAGGCTCTCGAATACGATCAGCTTCGGCCGCGCCGGATCGGCGGCCTTCAGGAGCTCTTCGAGATGTGCGAGGTCGTTGTGACGCCAGATCTGGCGCTCGCTGCCGGACTGGCGCACGCCCTCGATCATCGAATTGTGGTTGAGCGCGTCGGACAGGATCAGGCAATTCGGAAGAAGTTTGGCGATAGTGGCGATGCCGGTCTGGTTCGACACGTAGCCGGAGGTGAAGAGCAGGGCGGCCGGCTTGCCGTGCAGGTCGGCGAGCTCGCGCTCGAGCTCGACCAGCGGATAGTTGGTGCCGGCGATGTTGCGGGTGCCGCCGGCGCCGGTGCCCATGCGCGTGGCGGTCTCGACCATGGCGCCGATCACCTTCGGGTGCTGGGCCATGCCGAGGTAGTCATTCGAGCACCAGATGACGACGTCGCGGGGGCCCTGCGGCGAATGCCAGGTGGCATGCGGGAACCGGCCGGCGATGCGCTCGAGGTCGGCGAAGACCCGGTAGCGGCGTTCCTGGCGAAGGGTACCGAGCGCCGACGCGAAGAAATCATTATAATTCATGTGCTTTTACTTTCCCGCCCCCTCGCGGCGGCCCTTTTTAGAAGCCTTCCAGGGGGTTTGTCGAGGCGGCAGATTGGCCGCCTTCCACAGTCGGGCATTGATGATCGTCAAAGGCCGGCCACCGCCGGGGTTCCCGCGGGCCGCACTGCCCGCGGGCGGCGGGCGGGGATTATTTCAGGCCGTAGCTGTCGACCAGTTCGAGGCTCAGGCGGGTCTGCTCCGGCGGCGCCACGCAGCGCTCAAGAATGGCTTTGCCGAAGGCTTTGAAGCTCGGCAGCTCGGTCACTGGGTCGGACGTGTCCGCGGATAGGTTGATGAAGAGGTGGACGAAACTGACCCCATCGGCCTCTTTGAACAGGCCGTAGGCAATGTTGGCCGGCTTTTTCTGGTGCAGTTCGGCGAATACCGCGCGCGACAGGGCCTCGTTCTCGGCAGCCCTTTCAGGCTTGGTGGTGTACCGCACCATTGTCACTCTCGGCATGGCAGTCTCCTTCATGGGCGTGGCGCATGATGCGCTCACCGATGCCAGTCTTGACGTCCGCCGCGCGGCGAAGGATTCGGACGTCGAAAATATTTTTGCGACGGGCGAATCCTTTGCTGCCGATGCAACGTCATCGTCGGCAGGATGGAACAGGGACTCGCTATGGCCGGTGCGCTGATGACTCCCGATTCGTTCGGGCAATTATTGATGACGATGCGGCCGCGCCTGCACCGCTACTGCGCCCGCATGGTCGGCTCGGCCATAGACGGCGAGGATGTCGTGCAAGATGCGCTAGCCAAGGCCATCGAAGCGCTGCCCGCGGCCGGGCATCTGGACAATCCCGAACGCTGGCTGTTCCGCATCGCCCACAACACCGCGCTCGACGTGCTGCGCCGCCGAAAGCGTCAGACGGCGCGGCATTCCGGCGACGAGATCGAGCTGATCGAGGACCCGGTCGCGGACGCCTCATTGCGCGTCGAGGCGGCGGGGAGCTTTGCGGCGTTTCTCGCACTGCCGGCGACGCCGCGCGCCGCCGTCGTGCTGATCGACGTATTGGGCTATTCGACCGGCGAAACGGCAGACATCCTCGGCGTCACGGTCGGCACTGCGAAAGCGGCGCTGCGGCGCGGCCGCGAGAAGCTGCGAGCGCAGCAGGCGGCACCGCACGCGCCGCCGATCGTCGACGAACAGGAAAAGGCGCGGTTGAGGCGCTACGCGAATCTGTTCAATGCCCGCGAATTCGACGCGCTGCGGGATCTCCTGGCCGAGGACGTCCGGCTCGATCTCGTCAATCACGTGCGGCTCCATGGCCGCAAGGACGTGTCGGTCTATTTCACGCGTTACGCCGCAGCGCCGCCGTGCCTGATGTCGGTGGGGCTCGCCGAAGGCCGGCCTGCACTGCTGGTCAGCGGGATCGATGACGATGCGGTCCGCTATCCGATCCTGCTCGGATGGACAGAGGGCCGCATCGCGACAATCCGCGATTTCCTTTACGCGCGCTATGCGATGGAGGGGCTGGCGACCGAACGCCTCTAACGCTGTCCGAAAGCGCCGAGGTCGATGAACCCATGCAGCCCGGCGAGCATGAGTGCGCCGATGTGCAGTTGGAGCACGAAGTCGCCGGCGGCGATCAGCGCGCCGAGTTCGGCCGGCGTGACGAGCCTGACCTCAATGCCGGCCTCGACGACGGCGTCGCTCGCGCGCGCGCCGGTCTCGACGAAGAACGAATGCACGCGATTCGAAAGTCGTGCCGTGCACGGCGAATAGGCACCTAACCGGTGCACGGCCGTCGCCGGCAGGCCGGTTTCTTCCATGAGCTCGCGGCGGCAGGTTTCGGCGGCGTCCTCGCCCGGATCGACGAGGCCGGCCGGCAGCTCCCAGGTGAAGTGCTCGAGAGCAGGCCGATACTGGCGCACGATCGGAAAGAGTCCGTCGGGCGTGCGCGCGACGATGGCGATGTAATCCTGCTGGCCGACGGCGTGATAAAGTTCGGGCTTGGCGCCTTCGCTGAACTCGACGCTGCGCTCGATGACCTTCATCCACGGCGAGATCGGGATGTCGCGCCGGCCCGTGATTCTCGGCCAGTCCTTCGCCATCCGTCAGATCCCCGCGCTACTTGATGACATTGCCGCCTTCGACATGGCCCCAGACGTCGAACACCGGCTTGCCGTGGAAGTCCACGGTTTTGTAGGCGGCGTGCGGCGCGCAGAGGATCAGGAGGTCGCTCTTTGCGACGACGGTGTCGAGCGGCACGAGTTCGGGATCGGTGGTCACGAAGGGATCGGTGGTCATCACCGCCTTTGCCTGGCTCGCCAGCACCTTCTTGAACTTGTAGCTCAGTGACGCGCGGACGTCGTCGCTCTCCGCCTTGAACGCCATGCCGAGCAGGCCGACCGTCATGGTGGAGAGGTCGAACCTCCGTTTGATGTCCTCGATCACGCGCAGCACGAGGCCTTCGTTGATCAGCAACGCCGCGTGGCCGAGGCCGAACTGGTTCGAGGCGAAGGCCGAGAGCTGCATCGTGTCCTTCACGAGGCACGGCCCCGCGGCGAAGCCGGGGCGCGGCATGCTCTTGAGCCGCGGATAATTGTGCTTCATGCCTTGCAGGACGCGGTGATAGTCGATGCCGGCGGCCTTGGCGATCAGGTAGAACTCGTTGGTCGCGGCGAACTCGATATAGCGGTAGGCGTTCGCGAACAGTTTGGCGAACTCGGCCTCGAGCGGCGACAGCGTCACGACTTCCGGCGCGATGCGCTCGAACAGCGCGGCGGCTTCGCGCTCGGCCTCGGGGCTGGTACCGCTGACGATCTGCGGCATGGCCTGCAATTCGTTGAGACCGTTGCCCTGCACGACGCGCTCCGGACAGAAGGCGATGCGCAAACTTCGGCCCTTGCTGTCGAGCCACGATGCGAGCCAGTCGGTCGTGCCGGGGAACACCGTCGAGCGCAGGATGACGAGCTGGCCGTCGGCGAGCCGCGGCAGGAGCGGCTCCATGCAGTCCTGCACGACGCGCCGCACCGGATTGAGGAACTCGTCGATCGGCGTGCCGATGGTGATGATGACCGGGCCGCCGGTGGAGATGCGGTCGGGCCCGTTCGAGAAAACGAGGCGCTTGTTGGCGAGCGCGCGCTTGAGCACCGGCTCGGCGCCGGTCTCGATGAAGGGCAGGTTGCCGGCGGCGAGCGTGTCGAGCGTCGCCTGGTTCAGGTCGTTGACGTTGACGCGCAGGCCGGATTCGGCGAGCGCCAGAACCAGCGGAATGCCGACATGGCCGGCACCACCGACCACGGTGATGTCGGCGTTCTCGATCGTGGTCGGCGCGCTGCCGGAGGCGATCTCGGGTCGGATGGTCATCGTAAAATCATAGTTGGATCGGGCTTCGGGCGATAGGGCGGTCTAGAGCACGCGCGGCACGGGCAGCGGCGTGATCAGCTGTCCGCGAAAGCCCTTGGCGCGCAGCTTCGGCGCCAATTCGTCGGCGATGTGCCAGGAGAAGATGAGCGCGGCGTCCGGCTGGTCGGCGAACAGCTTCGCCTCGTCGACCACCGGGATGCCGGTGCCGGGCATGCACTTGCCGATCTTCAGCGAGCCCTGAATCTCGACGACATAGTCGATGATGCCCTCGTCGAGACCGACATAGTTGACCATGGTTGAGGCCCGCGACGGCGCTGAGATGCCGGCGATGCGCGCGCCCTTTTCCTTGAGGTCGCGCAGCATGCTCATGAGCCGCAGCTTCGACAGCACGACATCGTCGCGGAACCTGACGAGGCGCTGGGCCATCGCCTCGCCCCGCGGCTCCGCGGCGAGCATCGTGGCGACGCTGTCCTGAACCTTCTGTGTTCCTTTCCGCGCCGCATAGACACGGATCGAGCCGCCATGGCTGGGGATCGGCCGCGCGTGGAACACTTCGAGGCCATGCATCTCCAGAAGATGCTTGAGACTCGCCAGCGAGTAGTACCGCAGGTGCTCGTGATAAACCGTGTCGTATTGCAGCGTGTCGAGCAGCGGAATGAGGTAGTGCGACTCGGAGATGAACACGCCCGTGTCGCCGAGCATCGCGACGATGCCCTCGACGATGGCGTGCACGTCCTCGATGTGGGCGAAGCAGTTGGCCGCGGTGACGATCGTCGCGGCGCCATGTTTGGCGGTCACTTCCTTCGCCGTGTCGAGGCCGAAGTAGCGCTGGATCGTCGGAATGCCGCGCTCGTTGGCGATCTTGCTCACATCCGTCGGCTCGATTCCGAGGATGCGATGGCCGCCCTTCTGGAAATTCGAAATCAGCGTGCCGTCATTGGAGCCGATGTCGACGACGAGATCGTCGGCCGTCAGGCCAAGCATCTTCGACGATTCGGCATAGAGATCGGCGAAGTTGTCGCGCAAGAGCTTCGTCGTGCCGCTGGTGTAGGGATATTCCGGCGGGAAGATGATCACCGGATCGACCGCGAGGCCGAGTTGCACGAGGTCGCACTGCCGGCAGTGCAGCAGCTCGGTCGGGAACCAGGGCTGCTGGCGCGGTACTTGCCCGATCGGCACCATCTGGTTCACCGGCGGCATGTAGCCGAGCGAGAGCACCGCATCGAGCTTGTCGCTGCCGCAGATCTGGCACTGCTCGACCGGAACGCTCGCGCCGGTGCCGGCCGCGCGCGCAACTTTGGTGGGGAACGGCAAGTGCATCTCCTCGCGGACTACTTCTTCGGCGCCAGCGCCGCGTTGCGCCAGTACCAGTCGACGGTGGCCTTGAGGCCGGCGTCGAGCGAAACGCGCGGCTTATAGCCGAGCCTCTGCAATTTTGAAATGTCGGGGCAGCGGCGCGGCGTGCCGCCGGCCTGGAGCGGGCCGGGGACCAGTTGGATCTCCCGCCCGGCGATTCGCGCGATGCGCCGCGCCACATCGGCGATCGCGACCTCGTCAGCCGTGCCGACATGGTAGATGCCGAGGTGCTCGCCCCTCTCGCGCATGGCGATCACGCCAGCGACGAGGTCGTCAATGTAGCAGAAGCTGCGAGTCTCTTGCCCAGTGCCCTGGATGTCGAAGCGCAGCGCCCCCGAC
>JBQCFB010000101.1:0-3648 GCA_051959715.1 Pseudolabrys sp. | reverse complement strand
CGCCTCCATCGTCGTCGACACCGCTTCCTTGGCGTCGAGCTCGGCGTAGAACTCGTTGAACTTGGTGCGGTCGGCGCCGCGCTTGAACGGATTGGCGGCCTCGTCCTTGATCGGACGGCGCGTGAAGCCGGAAAGCCGCGTCAGCGCGTACTGCGCCCAGGAGATCGACTTGCCGAACTCGCCGTCGGACACGACGTCGATGCCGGCTTGGCCCTGACGGCGCACGACCTCGGCGACCGAACGCTTGAGACAGGCCTGGAAGCCCGCTTCGTCATAGGGCTTGCCGCTCTGGCGCGCGCGCAGGAAGTCCTGCAAATCCGCCGGCCGTATCAGGCTGCCGACATGGGTGGTGAGGATGCGGTCGGTCGAGTGTTTCATGGCCGCATCGCTTAAGGGAGCACGCGGCGAAAGGCAATCCGTGGGCGATGGTGGGCGACGCTCTGCGTGTCCCGGGCGCAGCGCAGCACCATAGCTGACGCGCAGCGTCAGCGTTCTTACGGCCGCCGGAGGCGGCCTATGGTGATGCGCTGCAGAACCGGGACCGTCAAAAACTCGGAGCTTGGGACGGCCCCGGATCTGCGGCGCATCGTTCGCTTCGCTCACGCTGCACCGCGTCCGGGGAAAGCGCCCTACCCCTTCCCCCCGCCGATGAAGCTTTCGAGCTTCACGGGATCGTCGCGCAAGGTCGCGCTCGGTCCGTCATAGACGATGCGGCCGCGATCCATCACCACCGCCCGCGCGGCGATCGACAGCGCGAGACGCGAGTTCTGCTCGACCACGATCATCGCCAGTTCGCCGGCCGCCGCGAGCCGCTTGATGGCGCGCGCGAGCTCCTCGACGATCACTGGCGCAAGTCCCTCCGACGGCTCGTCCATCAGCAGCACCGAAGGGTTGCCGATCAGCGCACGGCCGATCGCCAGCATCTGCTGCTCGCCGCCGGACAGTTGGTTGCCCATATTGCCGGCGCGCTCGCCGAGCCGCGGGAACAGGTCGCACACCGTGTCGTAGGTCCAGAACCCGGGCCGCGCGGCGACTTCGAGGTTCTCGCGCAAGGTCAGCGACGGGAAGATCTCGCGCTCCTGCGGCACGTAGCCGAGACCGAGATGGACGCGGCGGTAGGTGACGATGGTGGAGACGTCTTTGCCGTGCAGCAGGATGCGGCCGCCGTGCAGGCTGGTGTGACCCATCGCGGTGGCGAGCAACGTCGACTTGCCGACGCCGTTGCGGCCGATGATCGACACCGTCTCACCCGGGGCAAGCGCAAAGCGCACGTCCTCGAGCACGACGGTCTCGCCGTAGCCGGCGCGCACGTTGTCGAATTGAAGCGCCGGCTCAGCCATGGTCATGCGCCTCGCCGAGATACACTTCCCGCACCTTTTCGTTGCTGCGGATCTCCTCCGGCGTGCCCTTGGTGAAGACCGCGCCCGCCACCAGCACCGTGATCTCCCGCGCAAAGCGGAACACGACGTCCATATCGTGCTCGATGATCAGCACCGCGATGTCGGGATCGAGGGAAGCGACGACGTCGAGAATGAGATGTGTCTCGGACGACGGCACGCCCGCCGCGGGCTCGTCGAGCAGCAGGACGCGGGGCTTCTGCGCCAGCGCCATGGCGATCTCGACCAGCCGCTGGCGGCCGTACGGCAATTCGCGCACGAGCTTCAACGCATCGTCGACCAGCCGCAACGCCTCGAGATGGTCGAGCGCCTCGTCGATCACCGCGCGCTTGGCTCCGGCCGAGCGCCACATATTGTTGCAGTTGCCGTCGCGCTCGCCGATCGTCATGCACAGGTTTTCGAGCACGGTCAGGCCGCGGAAGAGCTGGTTGATCTGGAACGTGCGCGCGAGCCCTCGCCGCGCGCGCTCGGCCTGCGACCACGACGTGATGTCCACGCCGTCGAGCGCCACATGCCCTGACGACGGCTTGAGCACGCCGGTGATCAGGTTGACGAGCGTCGTCTTGCCGGCGCCGTTCGGTCCGATCAGCGCGTGCCGCGCGCCCTTGGCCAGCTCCAGCCCGACGTCGCGCGTGACGTGCAGCGCGCCGAAGCTGCGATTGAGACCCTTGACCTCGAGCGCGGGGCTCATTGCGGCGGCCTCCGCTTGAGGCCGATGCGTTCGGCGAAGCCCAGCAGCCCTCTCGGCGCGAACAGGACCGCAAGCACGAGCAGGAGACCGATGCCGAACTGCCAGAAGGCGGGGCTCAGCTTGGAGAGCTTGTCCTCGAAGATCATGTAGACCGCGGCGCCGATGAAGGCGCCATAGAGACGCCCGGTGCCGCCGAGGATGAGCATCACCATGACCTTGGCCGAAGCGTCGAAATCGAACACCGTCAGGGTCACGTAGGCGTTGGTCTGGGTGAACAGCGCGCCCGCCATGCCGGCGATCGCGGCCGAGATCGCATAGACCGTGACCAAGCGCCGGTGCACGGGCGAGCCGATCGAGTGCATCCGTCGCACGTTCTCGCGGATGCCGGTCAGCGCCTGCCCGAACGGCGAATAGACGATGCGGCGGACGAAGAAGAACACGACCGCCAGCACTGCGAGCGCGTACCAGTACGCGGTGTGGCCGTAGAGGTCGTATTGGAAATGGCCGAGCAGCGGATCGAAGGTCAGACCCGGCAGGCCGTCATAGCCGCCGGTGAAGTCCGAGCGGATGTTGCCCGCCTCCTGCAACATGGCGGCGAAGGCGATGGTCAGCATCAGCAGCGTGAGGCCGCGATAGCGCAGGATGAACCAGCCGACGATGATGCCGACGGCGCCGGCGAGGATGCCGGCGGCGAGGATGCCGCTGACCGGCTCGCTCCAGCCGAGCTTCATCGAGGCGAGCGCGACCGTATAGGCGCCGACTCCGAAGAAGGCGGCATGGCCCAGCGTAACGACGCCGGCATAGCCGAGGATCAGGTCGAGCGAGAGCGCGAACATGATCATGATCACGACCTGGCTGCCGAACGTCATCCGGTCGGGGAAGACGAAGAAGCAGACGATCGCGATCAGCCAGGGCAGCGCCTCGGGCCAGCGGAAATAGTGACGGCGCAGCAGATATTCGGCGGCGCGGTCGCGGGCGGCGGTGGCGCCGGTCACCGCTCCTGTCGGTTCACTCGCGGCCATAGAATCCCGCCGGCTTGATCAGGAGAACGACGACGGTGATGGCGTAGATGAAGAAGTTGCCGGCCTGCGGGTACACATATTTGCCGCCGGTATCGATGATGCCGATGACAAGCGCGGCGAGCAGCGTGCCTTTGAGGCTGCCGAGCCCGCCGACCGCGACCACGATGAGGAACAAGACGAGATAGAGCACGGCGAATGACGGCGTCAGCCCAAACAGCTGGATGGCGAACCCGCCGCCGAGCGCGGCAAGGCCGGAGCCGAGTGCGAAAGTGAGCGTGAACAGCCGGTCGACATTGATGCCGACCGACTCCGCCATGCGCCGGTTGTCGACTGCCGCGCGGATCTTGGCGCCAATATTGGTGCGTTCGAAGGCGTACCAGAGGATCGTGATCAGGACCGCGCCGATCAGGATGAGGAAGGCGCGATAGCTCGGGAACGAGCGGAAGCCGAGATTGACGTCGCCTTCGAGCCAGGACGGCAGCGGCACCGACTTCGGGATCGGGCCGTAGAAATAGGTGAAGGCGGCGATCGCCATGAA
>JBQCFB010000100.1:0-2099 GCA_051959715.1 Pseudolabrys sp. | reverse complement strand
TGGCCTCGACCTGGTCGAGTGGCAGTTCCGCGTCGCCGCGGGCGAGACGCTGCCGCTGAAGCAGGATCAGGTCCGGCTCGCCGGTCACGCAGTCGAGGCGCGGCTTTATGCCGAGGATCCGGAACGCGGCTTCCTGCCGTCCACCGGCCGGCTCGTGGCGCTGAGCTTCCCCGACGACGCAACAGTGCGCATCGACTCCGGCGTCGAGGCGGGCGACGCGGTGACGCCGTTCTACGATCCGATGATCGCCAAGGTCATCGCGCATGCCCCGACCCGCAATGCCGCGCTCGACGCGCTTGCATCCGCGCTCGAGCGGACGGTGGTCGCCGGTCCCCGCAGCAATGCCGGTTTCCTCGCCGCGCTCGCGCGCGCCGACGGCTTCCGCAACGGCGGCTTCGACACCGGCTTCATCGACCGCAACATGGATGCGCTCGGCGCCACGCCGCGAGGGCTCGATCGCGCCGCGGCCGCAACGGGTGCGCGCGAGCTGATCGCGCGCGAACAGGCGCGCACTGCGGGCGAAGGCAGCTCACCGTGGGACGTGGCCGACGGCTTCCAGCTCTCGGGCGCGCGCCGGCTGGCGCTGCCGGTGATCGCCGACGGCGAGGCGGTGGTCGCGGAGGTCGATTACGGGCGGCACGGCGTCTCGGTCGCTGTCGAAGGCGAGGGCGCTGCCGCGGACGCAGTCGCGATCGCGCAGACAGATGCGGTCTACGTGCTGCGGGGCGGCCGGCAGACCAAGGTCGCCCTGCGTGATCTCGCGCTCGACCAGGCGGGCGATGCCGGCGGCGGCGGCCTGGTGCGGGCGCCGATGCACGGCAAGGTGCTCGCGGTGCTGGTGGAGAAGGGCGCGCAGGTTGCGCGCGGGCAGCGCGTCGCCATCATAGAGGCGATGAAGATGGAGCATACGCTGACCGCGCCGGTCGACGGCACGGTCAGCGAGATTGCGGTCGCCAGGGATGCGCAGGTGGCCGAAGGCGCCAAGGTTCTCGTGATCGAGCCCTCGGCGCCGGCCTGAGCGATCAGATTTTCTTTGCGCGCTTCTTGGCGGACTTCTTCGCGGGCTTCGCCGGCTCGTCTTCCTTGGTGACGGCGAAATAGACCGGCAGCGTCCAGCTCGGCAGGACGAGCGGCAGGCCCTTCGGAATGAGGCTCAGATTGTGGGCGTTGTAGGCCATCGCCTCGTCATAGGTCATCTTCTGCGGGTCCGTCTGGACCTGCTGGGCCGGCTTGACGGTCTTCTTCTTGGTCTTCGCCATGGCGGCGGTGGGTGCGGTCGCGATGACGGCGAAAGCGACGAGTAATGCGAGCTTCTTCATGGTTCCCCCTGACGTTGCCTGTATTTCCTTGCATACGGTAGCAGAGGAGGGAGGGCGCGTCAGCCGACCGGGGCATTGTGGGCACAAGATTCCGGCGAGGCTTCCGCCGCGGCCGCGGGGCCGCTATCTAGCCTTTTCCGCGTAGCCTGGAATTCCGGACGCATGCCGCTTCATCTCATCAAGCTTGCCGTCGGCTGCGACTCCGTCGCCGACCTCGAGGAGTGGATCAAGCTCAAGTTGAAGGAGAGGAAGAAGCGCGGCCAGAAGCCGGAGCGCATCCACACGACGCGCATGCTGCCCAAGCGCGCCGAGGAACTGACCGACGGCGGCTCGCTGTTCTGGGTGATCAAGGGGCAGATCACCTGCCGCGAGAAGATCCTCGATATCCGCTCGGTGACCGGAAAGGACGGCATCCGCCGCTGCCAGGTCGTGCTCGACGGCAAGCCGAAGCTGGTCGAGCCGCGGCCGCGCTCGGCCTTCCAGGGCTGGCGCTATCTCGAGGACAAGGAGACGCCGCGCGATCTCGCCCGCGCCGCGCCGGGCGCCGCGAAGATGCCCGAGCAGATGCGGCGGGAATTGCGGGAGTTGGGGCTGTTGTAGGCCAATGCTGTCATCCCGGGCGAGCGAAAGCGAGACCCGGGATCCAGTACGCCGAGCGCTTTCGGTTTTGCTGCGGCGTACTGGATCGCCCGCGTTCGCGGGCGATGACGGCGCCCAATCACACCGCCAGATTGTCGATCAGCCGCGTCTTGCCGAGCTTGGCCGCGACCAGGAGCCTGA
>JBQCFB010000099.1:0-3751 GCA_051959715.1 Pseudolabrys sp. | reverse complement strand
TCAACGACGGACACTGAGCAGCAAGAGGCCCCGGCAGCCCCCCGCCGGGGCCTCTTCGCCTCCGCAAACGCCCGCATTGGCGCTGCCGGGCATCCGTGCCATTTTGCCGGGATGTCCGATACCGCACTGCACCAAGACCTCGCCCTCGCCGCCGAATTCCCGGCCACCGACCGGTCCGATTGGGTCCGCCTGGTCGAAAAGGCGCTCAAGGACCGGCCCTTCGACCGGTTGATCTCCAGTACCTATGACGGCGTCGCGGTCGAGCCGCTCTATGCGCGCGCTGCGGGCGCCGCGCCGGTCATGGGCCGCGCACCGGGCCGCCCCTGGACGGTGATGCAGCGGATCGACCACCCCGACACGACCGCCGCCAATGCCGAGGCCCTGCACGATCTCCAGAACGGCGCCGACGGCCTCGCGCTCGTGATGTCCGGCGCCCCGGCCGCGCATGGCTACGGTGTCAAGGTGGACACTGCCGAGGCTCTCGCGCATGCGCTCGGCGGCGTGATGCCGGATCTCATCGCGCTGCGCATCGAGACGGTGCCGTTTGCCGGACGCCCGGTTTCGGAACTGGTCACGGCACTCGTTGCGCAACGCAAGCTCGACCCCGCCGCGCTTTCGATCGACTTCGGGCTCGACCCGGCCGGCGACATGGCGCGCACAGGCCGCGCTTTGCTTCCGTGGGCCGAGCTGTCGAAGCGCGCCGGCGAAACAGCGAAGGGCCTCGCCGACAAGGGATACGCGAAAGCGCGTTTCCTCCGCGCCGACGGCCGCGCCGTGCACGAGGCCGGCGGCTCGGAGGCGCAGGAGCTCGCCTTCGCCCTCGCCTGCGGCGTCGCCTATCTTCGTCTGCTCGAAGCCGCGGGCTTCCCGCTGGACGACGCGCGGCGGCGCATCAGCTTCATCCTTGCCGCTGACGCGGACGAATTCCTGACCATCGCCAAATTCCGCACGCTGCGGAAGCTTTGGGCGCGTGTCGAAGAGGCGTGCGGCCTGACCTCGGGGCCGGCTCACGTCGCGGCGGAAACGGCGTGGCGCATGATGGGCGCGCTCGACCCTTCCGTGAAGAGGCGGCGCGCGACGATCGCCGTCACCGCCGACGGCGTGGGCGGCGCCGACGCCATCACCGTGCTGCCGCACACGGCCGCGCTCGGCCTGCCCGACCGCTTCGCGCGACGCGTCGCGCGCAACACGCAGTTCGTTCTGCTCGAGGAGTCCAATCTCTACCGTGTCGCCGATCCGGCGGCCGGTTCCGGCGGCATCGAGGCGCTGACCGACACCCTCGCGACGAAAGCCTGGGCGCTGTTTCGGGACTTCGAACGCGCCGGCGGCGTTGCCGCAGCGCTCGAACAAGGGCAGGTCCAGAAGACGATCGCTGCGACGCGCGCGGCGCGACAGGCGGCCATCGCCAAGCGCCGCGACGCACTCACCGGCGTCAGCGACTACCCCAATCTCGGCGAAGCGGCCGTCAAGGTGCTCAACGTCGCGCGCGCCGCGCCCGCGCCGCAGGCGACGCAGTTCGAGCCCTTGCCGTCCGTGCGCCTCGCCGAGCCGTTCGAGCGCCTGCGCGACAAATCCGACGCACTGCTGCGGCAGACCGGCGCGCGGCCGAAAGTGTTTCTCGCCAATCTCGGCAAGCTTTCGGATTTCACCGCGCGCGCGACCTTCGCCAAGAATTTCTACGAGGCCGGCGGTCTCGAGACGGTTGGCAATGACGGCTTCGCCGACCAGGCCGCAATGGTCGCCGCGTTCAAGGCCTCTCGCGCCGATATCGCCTGCCTTTGCTCTTCGGACAAAGTGTACGAGGCGCAGGCCGCCGACGCCGCGAAGGCGCTCGCCGCGACGGGCGCCACGGTTCACCTTGCGGGCCGGCCCGGCGACCACGAGGCCGCCTGGAACCAAGCCGGTGTGAAAACCTATATCTATGTGGGCTGCGACGTGCTCGCGACGCTGCAAGCCGCCCATGTTATGATGAGCAAATCATGAGCCGGGTCCCGAATTTCGCCACCGTCGACTTCGCCGACGCCCGCGCGGCCGTTGGCGCCGCCGCAGAACCCTGGATGACGCCCGAAGGCATCGCGGTGAAGCCCGTCTATGGCGAGAGCGATGTCGAAGGGCTCGATTTCCTCGACACGTATCCGGGCAAGGCGCCCTATCTTCGCGGCCCCTACCCGGCGATGTACGCGGCGCAGCCCTGGACCATCCGGCAATATGCCGGCTTCTCGACGGCCGAAGATTCCAATGCCTTCTACCGGCGCAACCTCGCGGCCGGACAGAAGGGCCTGTCGATCGCCTTCGATCTCGCCACGCATCGCGGCTACGACTCGGACCATCCCCGCGTCGCCGGGGACGTCGGCATGGCCGGCGTTGCGATCGACTCGATCTACGACATGCGCACGCTGTTCTCCGGCATTCCGCTCGACCAGATGAGCGTGTCGATGACCATGAACGGCGCGGTGCTGCCCATTCTCGCGCTCTACATCGTTGCGGCTGAAGAGCAGGGCGTGCCGCACGCGAAGCTCTCCGGCACGATCCAGAACGACATCCTCAAGGAGTTCATGGTCCGGAACACCTATATCTATCCTCCCGGACCCTCACTGCGCATCATCTCAGACATCTTCGCCTACACCTCGGCGGAGATGCCGAAGTTCAATTCGATCTCGGTCTCCGGCTATCACATGCAGGAAGCCGGTGCGACGCAGGATCTCGAACTCGCCTATACGCTCGCCGACGGCGTCGAATATGTCCGTGCCGGAATGAAGGCCGGATTGACCGTCGATCAGTTCGCCCCGCGCATCTCGTTCTTCTGGGCGATCGGCATGAACTACTTCATGGAGATCGCCAAGCTGCGCGCCGCGCGCATGTTGTGGGCGAAGCTGTTGAAGCCGTTCAAGCCGGAGGACGCGCGCGCGCTGTCGCTGCGCACGCATTCGCAGACGTCCGGCTGGTCGCTCGCGGCGCAGGACGTATTCAACAACGTCTCCCGCACCATGATCGAGGCCATGGCGGCGACGCAGGGGCATACCCAGTCGCTGCACACCAATTCGCTCGACGAGGCGCTGGCGCTGCCGACCGATTTCTCCGCGCGCATCGCCCGCAATACCCAGATCCTGCTGCAACAGGAAAGCGGCACGACGCGCATCGTCGATCCGTGGGGCGGCTCGTATTACGTCGAACGTCTCACCTACGAGCTGGCGAAGAAGGCCTGGGGCCACATCGAGGAAGTCGAGGGCTTAGGGGGCATGGCCAAGGCGATCGAGGCCGGCATCCCGAAACTGCGCATCGAGGAGGCCGCCGCCAAGACGCAGGCCCGCATCGACAGCGGCCACCAGTCGGTGATCGGCGTCAACAAGTACCCGCCGGAGGACGAAGCGCCGATCGACGTGCTCAAGGTCGACAACGCCGCCGTGCGCGCGAACCAGCTCGACAAGCTCGCACGGCTGAAGGCCGAGCGGGACCCGCCGGCGCTCCAGGAGGCGCTCGATGCGCTCACCCGCGCCGCGACCGGCAACGGCAACCTGCTGGCGCTCGCGATCGACGCGGCGCGCGCGAAAGCGACCGTCGGCGAAATCTCGATGGCGCTGGAAAAGGTGTTCGGACGCCACCGCGCGGAGATCAAGGCCATCACCGGCGTCTACAAGCGGGAGGTCGGCATGACCGGCGCCGTCGAGCGCGTGAAGCATCTGGTCGAAAGCTTCGAGGCCGCCGAAGGCCGCCGCCCGCGCCTGCTGGTCGCCAAGATCGGCCAGGACGG
>JBQCFB010000098.1:0-2423 GCA_051959715.1 Pseudolabrys sp. | reverse complement strand
TCGCGCCGGGTAACGCCGCCGCCTCAGAACGGGATCTCGTCGTCCATGTCGTCGCGCTTGCCGCCGCCGCCCGCGCCGGCCATGGCCGGACGCCGCTGCGCGGTCGGACCGGGCGAGCCGAAATCGCCGCCACCCATGTCGGATCCCGAACCGGCGCCCGCGCCGCCGCGGCCGTCGAGCATGGTCAGGTTCGAGTTGAAGCCCTGCAGCACGACCTCGGTCGAGTAGCGGTCCTGCCCGTCCTTGTCCTGCCATTTGCGCGTCTGCAGTGCGCCTTCGAGATAAACCTTGGCGCCCTTCTTCAGGTACTGCTCCGCCACCTTGGCGAGCC
The DNA here is from genome assembly GCA_051959715.1 of Pseudolabrys sp. Classification (GTDB taxonomy): domain Bacteria; phylum Pseudomonadota; class Alphaproteobacteria; order Rhizobiales; family Xanthobacteraceae; genus Pseudolabrys. The sequence continues at coordinate 2,092 of JBQCFB010000098.1, read as the reverse complement.
CTTCGCTGAAGATGACGACACGATGCCACTCGGTCTTTTCCTTGCGCTCGCCGCTGGCCTTGTCGCGCCATGTCTCCGACGTCGCGACGCGCAGATTGACGATCGGCCGCCCGTCCTGCGTGCGCCGCACTTCCGGATCGGCACCCAGATTCCCGACCAGGATCACCTTGTTGACGCTGCCTGCCATGACGCTCTCCACTTGCCGGCCTTACGCCGGCGCTATCGATTTTTCGCGGCCGAATGAGCGCCCACCCTAGACCCGCACCCGGGCGCGGCAAGCGCGTTCGGCCCTCCATCCACAACGCTCACGGCGACACTTAAGCCGACGCAGGCGCGGCCCGACCGCGCGTTCCGGCCCATTGCCCCAGGCCGGACGGACACAAGTCGTGTTCTTTTTTTGTTCTACATGCTTCAGCGACCGTACGCAACTGATTCGTCGCGGTAATTCAATATGCGTGTGGCGTAAATACAACAGTTCGAATCATCCACAAGATATAGCGTCCGCCGCCAGCGTGAGTTGTTTTTCGGCCGAAAGACTCCACAGGAGGTCACTCGCATGAAGCGTCTCACTCTCTTGGCGATCGCCGGCTTGATGGCCGCGGCGTGGGCGTCCCCCTCGCTCGCCGCCGACCTGCCGCGACCCGCCTACAAGGCACCTGTCTATGTTGCCCCGACGGCATTCAGCTGGACGGGGTTCTACGTCGGCATCAACGGCGGCTACGCATGGGGGCACAGCGACTGGAATAATGGCGTCGCGGGCAACACCAACTTCAACGTCAAGAAATACCAGATCGGCGGCACGTTCGGTTACAACTGGCAGATGGGCAACATCGTCCTCGGTCTCGAGGGCGACGTCGACGCCAGCTGGGCCGACGGATCGGGCACTGGCGGCGCCGCCGGCGGACCCTGCTCCGGAACGGGCTGCGAGACCAAGAACACCTGGCTTGCCACCGGCCGCGGCCGCGTCGGCTACGCCTGGGACCGCTTCCTGCCCTACATCACGGGCGGCGCGGCGGTCGGCAACATCAAGGCGACGGCGCAGAATGGCGGCGGCGTCGACAAGACCCAGCTCGGCTGGGTCGCCGGCGCCGGCGTCGAATGGGCCTTCTATTCGAACTGGTCGGCCAAGCTCGAATACCTCTATGCCGATCTCGGCCACATCACCTGCGATGCGGCCACCTGCGGCGGCGGTGCGGACACCGAGGTCTCCTACAAGACCAACATGGTCCGCGTCGGCGTGAACTACAGGTTCTGACCGGCCGGAACCGGCGCCCGCGGCGGGACGCCGGGACATCAGGACTGCGGGGGCCGGCGAATTCGCCGGCCCTTCGCTTTTTGCCGCGGTGGATTGCAAGAACAATCCACTGGCCGGACTGGCAAACCGCCCCCGTTCTCACTACGTTCCCTACAAACGCAGAGCCATTCCGCCGCCGCCGTGCGTCTCGCGCGCGGCGCCCTTTCTGTTTGCAAGGTTCCCGATGCCCGACCGCAAGACCAGCGACAGCCGCAGCATCACCATTCGCGGCGCGCGCGAGCACAATCTCAAGAACATCGACGTCACCATCCCGCGCGACCAGCTCGTCGTGTTCACGGGCCTGTCGGGTTCGGGCAAGTCGTCGCTCGCCTTCGACACGATCTACGCCGAGGGCCAACGCCGCTACGTCGAGTCGCTCTCGGCTTACGCGCGCCAGTTCCTCGAAATGATGCAGAAGCCGGACGTCGACCAAATCGACGGCCTGTCGCCGGCCATCTCGATCGAGCAGAAGACGACCTCGAAAAATCCGCGCTCGACCGTCGGCACCGTCACCGAGATCTACGACTACATGCGTCTCCTGTGGGCGCGCGTCGGCATCCCCTATTCGCCGGCGACGGGCTTGCCGATCGAATCGCAGACCGTGTCGCAGATGGTCGACCGCGTCCTGGCGCTGCCCGAGGGCACGCGCATCTACGTGCTGGCGCCGGTCGTGCGCGGCCGCAAGGGCGAGTACAAGAAGGAACTGGCCGAGTTCATGCGCAAGGGCTACCAGCGCGTGAAGATCGACGGCGCCTTCCACGAGATCGCCGAGGTCAAGCCGCTCGACAAGAAGTTCAC
>JBQCFB010000097.1:0-2919 GCA_051959715.1 Pseudolabrys sp. | reverse complement strand
GCGTGGGCGATGTTCTGGAGCAGAACGGTCTTGCCGGTGCGCGGCGGCGACACGATCAGCGCGCGCTGGCCCTTGCCGATCGGCGCCACGATATCGATGACGCGCGCCGACAGATCCTTCTTGGTCGGATCGTCGTGTTCCATCTTGAGCCGCTCTTCCGGGTAGAGCGGCGTCAGGTTGTCGAAGTTGACCTTGTGCTTGGCCTTCTCGGGGTCCTCGAAGTTGAGCGAGTTGACCTTGAGCAGGGCGAAGTAGCGTTCGCCTTCCTTCGGCGAGCGGATGTGGCCCTCGACCGTGTCGCCGGTGCGCAGGCCAAAGCGGCGGATCTGCGAGGGCGAGACGTAGATATCGTCGGGGCCGGAGAGGTAGTTCGATTCCGGCGAGCGGAGGAATCCGAACCCGTCGGAGAGAACCTCGACCACGCCTTCGCCGATGATGTCGACTTCCTGCTGCGCGAGCTGCTTCAAGATCGCGAACATCAGCTCCTGCTTGCGCAGCGTGCTGGCGTTTTCGACCTGGTGCTCTTCGGCGAAGGCGACGAGTTCGGGAGGGGTCTTGGACTTGAGGTCCTGTAGCTTCATTTCCCGCATGGGGGGCATTTGTCCTGGAGTGCGGCAACCCACCGAGAAAACGAGGGCCGCCTTGGAGAGATAACGTAGGGGTCGCAGGTCTGGATTGATTGGGGGCGCTTAGGGGAAGGTCCCTGGGCCCGATGCTGCGGCCGGTCCCGATTCGATCGGTTCCGGAACGCGACGGCATCCGCCTGCGTTCGGGGGGATGCAAGCAACATATGGTGAGCCGTGTTGTTGCGCAAGGGGCGCGCGGGCGGGCGGTGAACGTTCGGTTGAGAACGCGGACGTGCTCAGGTCGTTTCTGCGCGTGTGAAATTTTCACGACGGCGCGGGCGCGCCGAGCCGGTCAGAACGGCTTCACCACCGCCAGGATGACGATCAGGATCATCAGGACAGTCGGTATCTCATTGGCAATACGGAAGAATTTCTGAGATCGCCGGTTGCGGTCGTGCTGGAAGTCGGCCTGCCAGTGGCTCATCAGGCCGTGCATCACTGTCATCGCGATGACCAAGGCGAGCTTGGCGTGGAGCCAGCCGGCCATCATCCAGCCGCCGGTGAACATCAGGCCGAGGCCGAACAGCCAGGTCGCGATCATCGCCGGCGTCATGATCGCCTTCAGGAGCCGTCGCTCCATCGTCTTGAAGGTCTCGGACTGCGCGGAGCCGGGCGTTGCGGCGGCGTGGTAGACGAACAGCCGCGGCAGATAGAGCAGCCCCGCCATCCACGAGATGACGGCCATGATGTGCAGGGCCTTGAGCCAGAGGTACATGAGCCGTCCCTAGCCAAGCACTATGGCGGGGACAAGCCCGGCGAGGGTCGCGACCCCGTTATCCCCGCACCCGCTTCAGCATCCGCTCGACATGCGCGATCGGCGTCGGCGGCAGGATGCCGTGGCCGAGGTTGAAGATGAGGGGCCCGCCGCCGAGCGTTTCGATCACCGCGTCAACCTCGCGATCGAGCGCGGCGCCGCCGGCGAGCAGCGCCAGCGGATCGACATTGCCCTGCACCGGCTTGCGCGTCTGGATGTGGTCGCGCGCATAGGCGAGCCCCTGGGCCCAGTCGAGGCCGACCGCGTCGACGCCGGTCTCCTCGACATAGCGCGCGAGCTTCGCGCCGACGCCGCGCGGGAAACCGATGATCCGCGCGCCCGGCACCTGCGCACGCACGCCGTCGACGATGCGTTTGGTCGGTCCGATCGACCAGCGCGCGAATTCGTGCTCCGACAGCACGCCGGCCCAAGTGTCGAAGACCTGAACGCATTCGGCGCCGGCATTCAGTTGCCCGACGAGATAGTCGATCGAGGCATCGGCCAAACGGTCGATCAGCAATGCGAAGGTTTCCGGCTCACGGTAGGCGAAGATGCGCGCCGGCGCCTGGTCCGGCGTGCCTTCGCCGGCCACCATGTAGGTCGCGACCGTCCACGGCGCACCGCAGAAGCCGATCAGCGCAGTTTTGTTATCGAGCGCCGCTTTCACGCGTTTGACGGTCTCATAGACATTCGTCACGACCGCCGGGTCGATGGCGCTGCGCAGCCCCTTCACGCCGGCCGCATCGGTCAGCGGCTCGAGCTTGGGGCCTTCGCCCACGAGGAACTCGACCTTGCGGCCGAGTGCCAGCGGCACAACGAGAATGTCGGAAAACAGGATCGCCGCGTCGAAACCGAACCTGCGGACCGGCTGCAACGTGACTTCGGCTGCGAGCTCGGGATTGAAGCAGAGATCCAGAAAGCCGCCTGCCTTCTCGCGCACCGCGCGGTACTCGGGCAGATACCGCCCGGCCTGGCGCATCATCCAGACCGGAGGGACGGCCTGCCGCTCGCCCGCAAGGACGCGCAGCAGGGGCTTTGTCCCCACGGCACGGCTGGTCCCGTCTTCCCTCATCCAATATCTCTTAAGTTTAGTTGCTTTGGTTATTAGGGCGTTGATTGGACTCATGCCTGCCGGCCCACAGTCTGTCCACTGGGGCCTCCGTCACGATCAAGATTCTCCGGTTATCGGTCGTGCCAACGGTCCACAGCCGGAACGCGGCATTCATGGGCCTTTGCGCCGATATCCACGCGCATCCCCAGGGTCCTGTCCACATGCAGCGGTGAGGCAACATGGTCCGGTGCTCCAACGCTCCCCAGGGGCGGCATGTGGAGAGAGTCTGGACAGAATCGACGGTCCGGCTTGCGCCGCCCCCACAAAGGTGGCCTCCTCCCCAACAGTCCACACGCGATACGTTTCGTTATCCATGGCTGATACAGGCTACTTCCATCTGCATCTGGTCTCCGACGCGACCGGCGAAACGCTGATCACGGTCGCGCGTGCGGCGGCAGCGCAGTACGCCAACGTGTCGCCGGTCGAGC
>JBQCFB010000096.1:0-2167 GCA_051959715.1 Pseudolabrys sp. | reverse complement strand
CCTGCTCATCGACACCCTGCTCGCCGGCGACACCGCCGCGTTCTGGTCGGCCGTGTCGCATCTCATCCTGCCGGCGATCGTGCTCGGCACCGTGCCGCTCGCGGTCATCGCGCGCATGACGCGCTCGGCCATGCTCGAAGTACTCGGTGAGGACTACATCCGCACCGCGCGCGCGAAAGGGCTGTCGCGATTCCGCGTCATCGCCATCCACGCCTTCCGCAACGCGCTGATCCCGGTCGTGACCGTGATCGGCCTTCAGGTCGGCGCGCTGTTCACCGGCGCAATCCTCACCGAGACGATCTTCTCGTGGCCGGGCGTCGGCAAATGGCTCATCGAAGGCATCGGCCGGCGCGACTATCCGGTGCTCCAGGGCGGCACGCTGATGATCGGCGCCATCATCATGACCGTGAACCTGCTGGTCGACGTCGCCTACGGCGTCATCAACCCGCGCATCCGGCGATCGCGATGAGTGACGACGCCCTTCCGTTCGCGGCGAAGGTCAATGGCGCGGGCGAGCCGTCGCCATTCCGCGAGTTCGTCGCCGCCTTCTCGCTCAACCGTGGCGCCGTCGCCGGATTCGCCGTCATCTGTTTCCTGGTCCTGATCGCGGTGTTCGCAGACTTCATCGTTCCCTATTCGCCGATCCTCACCAGCGACGCCAATTTCCTGAAGCCGCCCGTCTGGCAACAGGGCGGCTCCTGGGCGCACGTGCTCGGCACCGACGCCATCGGCCGCGACATGCTCTCGCGTCTGATCTACGGCGCGCGCCTGTCGCTCCTGATCGGCGCGGCCGTCGTGGCGCTGTCGGTCTGCGTCGGCACCGTGCTCGGCCTCGTCGCCGGCTTCTTTCGGGGCGTCACCGAGATCGCGATCATGCGGCTGATGGACATCGTCCTGACGCTGCCGAGCCTGCTGCTCGCCATCGTCATCGTCGCGATCCTCGGCCCCGGCATCATGAACGCGCTGCTGGCGGTCGCCATCGTGCTCCTGCCCCACTATGTGCGGATCACGCGCGCCGCCGTGATCGGCGAGACCGCGAAGGACTACGTCGTCGCGGCCAAGCTGATCGGCGCCGGACGCTTGCGGCTGATGTTCAAGGAAGTCCTGCCGAACTGCATGGCACCGCTGATCGTGCAGGCGACGCTCGGCATCTCGACCGCGATTCTCGACGCCGCCGCGCTCGGCTTCCTCGGCCTCGGCGCGCAGCCGCCGACTCCGGAATGGGGCACCATGCTCGCCGACGCCCGCGAATTCGTGCTGCGCGCCTGGTGGGTGGTGACGTTCCCGGGCATCATGATCCTGATCACCGTGCTCGCCTTCAACCTGATGGGCGACGGCCTGCGCGACGCGCTCGATCCGAGGCTGAAGCGATGACAGCGGCGCTTCAGATCGAAAATCTCGTCGTCGAATTTCCCTCGCTCGCGGGCCCGGTGCGTGCCGTCGACGACGTTTCGCTGACGGTCGGCGAAGGCGAGGTCGTCGGCATTGTCGGCGAAAGCGGCTCGGGCAAGACCGTGGCGATGCTGGCGCTGATGGGCCTCGTGCCGGAGGTGGCGCGGGTGTCCGCCGCGCGGCTCGCCAGTTGCGGCCGCGATGTCCAGTCGCTCTCGGAGCGCGAACGGCGCGCCGTGCTCGGCAAGGACGTCGCCATGATCTTCCAGGAGCCGACGACGAGTCTCAACCCCTGCTTCACCGTCGGTTTCCAGATCGTCGAGACGCTGCGCGTGCACGAGGGCATGGACCGCAAGGCGGCGCGGCGGCGCGCGGTCGAACTGCTGGCGCAGGTCGGCATTCCGGCGCCGGAGGAGCGGCTCGACGCCTACCCGCACCAGCTCTCGGGCGGCATGAACCAGCGGGTCATGATCGCCATGGCGATCGCCTGCAATCCGAAGGTGCTCATCGCCGACGAGCCGACCACAGCGCTCGATGTCACGATCCAGGCGCAGATCCTCAACCTGCTGCTGTCGTTCCAGCGCGAGCGCGGCATGGCGCTCGTGCTCATCAGCCACAACATGGCCGTCGTCGCCGACGTCGCCGATCGCGTCGCCGTCATGTATGCCGGCCAGGTGATGGAGGAACGGCCGGCAGGCGAACTGTTTCGCAATCCGCAGCATCCCTACACGGCCGCGCTGCTCGCGGCGCGGCCGGAGAGCCGCATCGGCGATCG
>JBQCFB010000095.1:0-5156 GCA_051959715.1 Pseudolabrys sp. | reverse complement strand
ATACTTCCAGCGCAGCATGGAGAGCTTGGCGCCCTTCTCCGGCTTCCACTGCGCGTTCTGCGCCCAGGCCTTGGCCCAGTCGAGAAGCGCGGGACCGGTGAGCGCACCGGCAGCAACCGCGGCTGTGGCACTGCCCAGCAGCGCGCGGCGGGTAAAGTCAGTCATTGGGTTCCTCCGTTCGGTTTTTATGTATCGGTCAGGCGGTGAGCCGTTGCCCCGACGTGGCATCGAACAGATGCGCCAGGCGGGGATCGGGTTTGAGCCGGATCTTGTCGCCCGGCTTGAAAGCGTGACGCTCGCGGAACGCGGCGACGACCTCGGTGCCGCCGATGTGGGCGACGATCTGGGTCTCCGAGCCTGTCGGCTCGACGACGTGGACGGTCGCCTCGGCGCCGTCGTCGGCGATCGTGAAGTGCTCCGGCCGCACGCCGTAAACGGCGGGACGGCCGTCCGAGCCGGTCGGCGCCGTCGCGAGCGGCAGACGCGCCCCGCCCGGCCCTTCGAAGCCGCTGGTGCGGATCGCACCGTTGAGGAAATTCATCGACGGCGAGCCGATGAAGCCCGCGACGAAGATGTTGTTCGGCTTGTCGTAGAGATCGAGCGGCGCGCCGATCTGCTCGACGCGGCCGCCGTTCATCACGACGATCTTGTCGGCCATGGTCATGGCCTCGATCTGGTCGTGCGTGACGTAGACGGTCGTCGTCTTGAGCCGCTGGTGCAGCTCCTTGATCTCGGTGCGCATCTGGACGCGCAGCTTGGCATCCAAATTCGACAGCGGCTCGTCGAACAGGAAGACCTGCGGATCGCGCACGATGGCGCGGCCCATGGCGACGCGCTGGCGCTGGCCGCCCGACAATTGCCGCGGGAAGCGCTCCAGCAGGTTCGACAGGCCGAGGATCTCGGCGGCGCGCTTGACGCGCGCGTCGGTCTCGTCCTGCGGCGCGCCGCGCAGCTTCATGGAGAACGCCATGTTCGCGGCGACCGTCATGTGCGGATAGAGCGCGTAGTTCTGGAACACCATCGCCACATCGCGCGCCTTGGGCGGCAGATTGTTGACGACGCGGTCGCCGATGCGGATCTCGCCGGAGGTGATGTTCTCCAGCCCCGCGATCATGCGCAACAGTGTGGATTTGCCGCAGCCGGACGGACCGACGAGCACGACGAACTCGCCGTCTTCGATGGTGACATTGACGCCGTGCAGCACGGCAGTCGTTCCGAACGACTTGCGCACGTCGTTGACGACGACGGACGCCATGGACCCTCCCCCGGGAGCGAACTCATTGAGTTCGTTGTTGTTTTTGCGTCGAGTCTGAAACCCGACGCGGCGCATTGTAGCGGCGATTTCAGACAATCAAAGAGGTTTCGCGTGCGGAATTTCGCGACGGAAGCGCGCGGGTCCGGTAGCCCGATGTGTTCGGTGCGCGAACGCGCCCGCGGCGAAGCTTGATGGCGATCAAGCGCGCCCGAAGTGCAAAAGATGCAGCCGCCGGCCTTCGCCCGCTCAGGTGCCCGCACCGCCGGGGAAGAAACAGACCGGCCCGGCTTTGAGATGCGTCGCATCGACGAACAGCACCGGGCGGCTGTTCGGCGTCTGCACGTCCTGCTGCACGACGTCCTGCGGGATCGAGCGCCACGCGCTCTCACCCTCGAGCTGATAGAACCACTTGTCCTCGCGCAGCTCGAATTTGGCTTTGACCGTATCGGCGTCGTCGCAGCAGAATTTGTACCAGCTTGCCTTGATGCGTTTGCGCGTCTCGGGCGTCGTCACCTGGCGCTCATACCAGGCGCGCACGTCGGGATTGGCGAGTGCGTATTCGTCTTTCCAGCGGGCCTCGCTCTGGCCGGAAACCGCGGCCGATCCCGCAAGCACAAGGAGTACCGTGGCGATTGTTCGCATGCCGACCTCCTGTATGTGAGGAGGCGATGCATCAAGCGTGCCAGCCGCGCCGGACTCGCGGCCAACCGCGGGCCAAGCCCTTGAGACGGTTCGCATTCGCGGCCTTGCGGCGCGGATCGGGAAAGAGGCGAGCCCGGCAGGCGTTTGGGGAAAAAGCTGCCGGGCTCGGCCAAGTTGATCGGGGAGGAATCAAGCTGGGCGCGAGGCCCGGATTGAACCTAGCCCCGCGGATGGCATGCGAGTGTGAGCCAGTTCACCATTCAAATTGTCATGAGACGAACTATTGCTCGTTAGTTGGGGACTTCGTGTCGGGATTGACCCAGGACTTAGAAGACCCATTGCGTTCGCGGCATTTCTGGTTGTCTTCGGCGGCCTTACGCTCATGGTCGTAGCGAATAAGATGGCCCATGACTGGGATGTAGGTGGCAGCGTAGGTGCCCGCGCCGGGTGCCTCCCGGCATTCGGCCGCCTCCCTCTCCTTCTCCTCCTTCGACTTTCCGGCCTCCTGGATAAGGCGGATTGGCGCCGGCACGAAGGTCGCCCCGAGAGCTGTGCTGCTCGGATCGTCGGTATTGCACCCGCCGAGAATTGGGCCAGCCGCAATTAGCGCGATTGTCGTCGACAACAGGCACAGAATTCGCATCTGACATAGCCTCATTTCGAGGCACAATATCGATATGTTTTTTCAATTTCAAATATTAGATTTTCGATATTACAAAATTATACTCATCGAATATCTAATTTCCATGACTGCGATAAATTATAGTTATTCCCAATAACTCAGACGCTCGTCGCGGGCGTTGGTCACGCACGATATGTGGCTGCACCCTGATAACGGGGAGGCAGCATATAGCATCTGCCCTTGTCCAGAAAACATTGGTGCGGACGGAGGGACTCGAACCCTCACTCCCTTACGAGAAACGGATTTTAAGTCCGTTGCGTCTACCATTCCGCCACGTCCGCACGTGGTCTTCGCACACCGCGCGTCCCGCGCGGCGTTCAAGACCCACGCGAGACTTATAAATTTATTTCGTTAAGACGTGGCCCCAGGACGCGTCCCAGTCCTTGCCATTCGGATCGGTCACCTTCCCGTCCTTGGCGAAGAACTTGTTCGGCACCTGGAAGATCGCGATCATCAGCCCGCCCTTCGGGCACCACGCCGAATGCCGGCTGCCGGCGGGACGCCAGACGAACTCGCCGGCCTTCACCGCGAGCCCGGCATCCGGACCGTCCTTGTCGACCAGCTCGCCCTCGAGCATGTAGGTCTGCTCGAGCAGCGCGTGCTCGTGGTCGGGCAGCACCGCGCCCGGCGCCATCTTGAACAGCAGCGTCGCCTGCCCGGTCTTCGGATCGAAATAGAGCGGCTTGATCTCGCAGCCTTCGAACTGGAGCTTTTGCCACGGCATCTCGCCCGGCTTGACGTGGCGCGAGCGCAGGTCGGCGGCGTCGGACTTCATCGCGGCGGCGGTCATGGGCTTCTCCCATCCAGGCGGCGCGATGTTAGCCGCAGGCTCGCGCCTTGTCATGCCGCCTTGCCCGCGCGGCGCGCGCGAAATCGGACGATCGGGCAGGTTTGTTGGACGGCCGGTCATTCCGGTGTCCGGGTCCGGCCGGTATGGCGTCCCCCTCCAACGAACAAGGGTGACGCAATGTCCGACCAAAAGAGCCTGCTGCTTGTCGCGTGCCTCGTGCTGGCCGCGTGCCTGATCATGGGTGCGAGCGGCGCCGATGCGCGCGGCGGCCACGGCAATGGCGGCGGGCAAAGCCATCACGACGACCAGAACCGCAAGGCGAAGAAGACCGACGCGGGCGCGCAGGAGCGCAAGGCCGCAAAGGCCAAAGCGGCCGACAAGGACAAGACGGCGGCCCCAAAGAAAGACGAGACCAAGGACGCGGCAAAGGACGGCGGCAAGACCGCCACGACGCCGACCGCGCCGGCCTCCACCGCCAAGACGACGGAGCCGACCGGGACCGTTCAGGTTCGCTCCGGCGCCATCCCGACCAATACCGGCATCGTTCCCCCTGCATCTGCATCGCCCACGAACGTGCCGATCCATTCCGGCGCCATCGTCACCCATGGCGGCAGCGCGCCCGCCACAAGCGCGGCGGCGCCGGGCGCAGTCGTCCGCGATCACAGAGGGACACCCGCGGCCGCTCCCGCCGCCGCGCCGGCTCCGGCGGCGAACACGGCGTCGTCGAGCGTCATCGTCCGCGACCACCGCGGCGAGAGCGCCGACTACTCGAATCCGAGCGTGGGCCAGGCGGTGAAGACCGGCGCCGGCGACTTCGTCTCGCAGCTCAAGAGCGGCTTTGTCCTCGGCGGCAAGGCGATCGGATCGGAAGCCAAAGCGGTCGCATCGACGACCGCCTCGGCGGCCAAGAGCGTCTACCACTTCATCGGCGGCCTGTTCTGACGGAACGCCGCTTCCCCAACGCACACATCGAAGCGCACCAATGCCCCATGTCCGCAAGAACACCGCCGCCATTGTCGCGACCGTGGCCGTCAGCATCGCATCGCTTGAGCTGCCGCTCGAAGCGAGCGCTCGCAACGGCCACAGCAACACCGGCAGCCAGATCAAGATCAGCCATCCGATCGTCGTCACCAGAAGCAAGGCCGCAGGGAAGCCGACGCGCGAGCACGACGCCAGGACCAAGAGCGACGCGAAGCCGACTGATGCGGGCAAGACGCGGGCTCAGGCCGCACCGCCCGCCGCGTCGGTCCACGCAACGCCCACTGCGGCTGTTGCGGATTCAGGCGGCCTGCTGAAGCCGGTGGTGACGCCGAGCAACTCCACCGGCGCCGCCAAGTATTTCGACGTCTACAAGGACGACGCGCGGGTCATCGGCCATTATGTGGCCGCCGGCGCGCACGAGGTGGCGTCAGTCGCGAAGGCGAGCGCTTCCACCGCCGCCTCGGCGGCGAAAAGCGTCTATCACTTCATCGGCGGATTGTTTTAGTCGCCGCCTTCGCGGATCGGCGGCTGGAAGGCGAGTCCCGTGTCCCAGGGGAAGTAGATCCAGGTGTCCTGCGACACCTCGGTCACGAACGTATCGACCAGCGGCCGGCCCATCGGCTTGGCATAGACCGTGGCGAAATGCGCGGCCGGCAGGAGCTCGCGCACGACCTTCGCCGTCTTGCCCGTGTCGACGAGGTCGTCGACGATCAGCACGCCCTTGCCCTCGCCGCGCATCGACGTGATCTCGGCGGCGACGCCCTTGATCACCTTGATGTCGCCCTGGTTCTTGTAGTCGTGATAGC
>JBQCFB010000094.1:0-2975 GCA_051959715.1 Pseudolabrys sp. | reverse complement strand
GCCGGCCGCCCCGATCAGGGCCCGGGCGCCGGCCGGATTGGCGGTCGAGAACCGCAGCGCCGCAAGCCGCGCTCCGCCGCTCGTTTCGAGCGCAGGCACGCCATAGCGCTTGAGGAAATCCGCGCCGGTCACGACCTCGATCGCCCCGCGCGGCAGCGCGATGGAGTAGCCCGAACCCTCAGCCTGCGCGTCGGTCGAGCCGCTGAAGGCCCGCATCATGTCGCGATGCGCGGCAGGATCGTCGGCGACGAAGATGGCGGCGGCAATGCCGGTGACGCTGTTCGCATGTTTCTGGAAGGCCGGGTTCCAGAAATTCTCCGGAAAGTGCTGCTGGCAGGTGGCGAAATGAATTTCGGGCGCGGCGCGGTCCTCGGCGAAGGCGAGCGAGAAGCCGACCTTCACGGTCGACCCGTCGGGGCGTTTCGCCTCGCGCTCGAAGCGCAGCGGTTCCGATGCGGCAATTCCGGCGACGCGGAAGTCCGCGACGTCATGCCCCGAGTCCGCCGACTCGAGGATGAGCATCGACAGCCCCTCGTGTTTCGCCGCGAAATCGCGGTTGTAAACCGCGAACAGGCGCGAAATCTCGTCGGTGCCGAGCTTGTCCGGCTCGACGAAGGCGACCAGCTCTATGAAGCAGCCGGCAAACTGGACGATGTGGTTATGCGTGCCCCAGGGGTGCTTGTTCCGCGCCCCGACCGTAAAGCCGAGCTTGCGGTAAAGCTCCGCGCCGCGGTCGAGGTCGCGCACGGCGTGGACGATGTGGTCGATGCCTCGGGCCATGGTCACCTTTCTTCGAGTCGGTGACCATCATGGCAAAACCGCTGGCAAAACGAAAACGGCAACAGGACGCGCCCGCTGCGCGGTCGAGCGTCGCTATTTCGGCTGACGCTTCACCGTGCTCGCCGCGTAGCCGCTGTCGAAGGGAACGCGTCCGGCCACGCACTCGGCATCGAAACTCGCGAACTCGAAGCGCTCGACATGCACGCCCCTGACCCACGCAAGGCGGAAGCAATCGTCGTAGGTCGGCGCCGACTTCGGCGCGCCGGCGTGCTGATTTCCCATGTCACTGAATTCGGACGAACCGGCGGCGGCAGGGGCGAGCGACATGAGGCCGCCGGCCGCGAGCGCGGCGGCAGCGATGATGAGGGTGCGCATTTGGAGTCCCAGGTTGGAGAGTATGACAACCATCCAACGAGGCCGGTGTCATTGCACCTGCGTAAAGCGAACATAAATTCGAAACACGGATCGGCGTTGGCCTGCGGCGCACGCTTGCGCGTTGCGTCGATCGGCATCACTCCAAATCTCTGAATCGCCTCGAGAAAGCGAGTGCTCCCGCGAAATTGGACTTTCCGGGGTCTGACAATGCGAAAACAATGCGGATCACGGGCCGTGCCTGTTGGGCACGACCCGCGTCCTTCGCACGATGGCTCAGTGCGGCATGTGCTTGCGGTGATGACGGACGACCGGCGCCGGCGTTGGGCACGGCCGCATGTAGCCATAAAAGCCGAACGGATCGGTCGTGACCTGGCACATGCCGGCACGCTGCATTTCCCCACCGGGGTAGTAGGACGGATCCGCATTGGCCGACGCGAGCGAGATCATGCCGCCGAGCGCGAGCGCGCCGGCGAAGGTCAGAAGGGTGCGCATTGTAAAAACCCCAGTTCGAGTTGCTAACGTTTGTCGAACGGCGGCAAGGCGCGCTGTCCTGCGTAAAGCGTCCGTATCGTTGCGAAAGCGGACGCATAGAGTTTGCGTAACAGCGCATCTTCGACGAACGTCGTAGGCGGATACGCAAATCGTTGAAACGGATTTTCAAAATGACAGGGGCGGCGCATCAACGATGCACCGCCCCTCACGTAAACAGGTTTCGCAGTGTCGTTACTTGACCGCCGAGAACGACGTCGGCTGCAGGATCGAATTGGCAATGTTGGCGACGATGGCGCCGTCCTTCTCCGTCTCCGCGCGCTTGGCGATCCATTCCGGGTCGGACTGGAAGGCATTCCATTTCTGCTCGCGCTCTCCCATCGACTCCCAGGCCAACATGTAGGTCAGCTCCTGGTTGGATTCGCCGACGACCGTGGTCCAGAACCCGGCTTGCCGGATGCCGTGTCGCTTCCACAAATCCAACGTGATCGTCTCGAAGCGCTTGAGCAGCGCCGGCATGCGGCCCGGCACGGCGCGATAGACTCGCATCTCGTAGATCATCTCACTCCCCCGTCGTCAGATTATTGTTGCCGGCGCGGGTGCCGCGCCGGAGCGATCACACCAGCCGGCTCCGCTCCATCGCCGCGCCGATGAAGGAGGCGAACAGCGGGTGCGGCTCGAATGGCCGCGACTTGAGCTCGGGGTGGAACTGCACGCCGATGAACCAGGGATGGTCCTCGTACTCGACGATCTCCGGCAGGATGCCGTCCGGCGACATGCCGGAGAAGCGCATGCCGCGCTGCTCGAGGCGATCCTTGTAGCCGGTATTGACCTCGTAGCGGTGGCGGTGGCGTTCCGAGATTTCCGTGCCGCCGTAGATTTGCGCCACGCGACTACCGCGCGAGAGCACCGCGTCATAGGCGCCGAGGCGCATCGTGCCGCCAAGGTCGCCGCCGGAAGCGCGTTTCTGCAATTCGTTGCCCTTGAGCCATTCGGTCATCAGGCCGACGACCGGCTGTTGCGTCGGACCGAACTCGGTCGAGTTGGCGTCGGGGATGCCGCACAGGTTCCGCGCCGCCTCGATGCAGGCCATCTGCATGCCGAAGCAGATGCCGAAGTACGGGACCTTGCGCTCGCGCGCGAACTGCGCCGCGCGGATCTTGCCCTCGGCGCCGCGCTGGCCGAAGCCGCCGGGAACGAGAATGCCGTTGACGTGCTCGAGGAACGGCGCCGGGTCCTCGTTCTCGAACACTTCCGATTCGATCCAGTCGAGATTGACCTTCACCTTGTTGGCGATGCCGCCGTGCGACAGTGCCTCGATCAGCGATTTG
>JBQCFB010000093.1:0-2782 GCA_051959715.1 Pseudolabrys sp. | reverse complement strand
CTGTCGCAGGCGCCGGCCGAGCAGATCGTGCTCGCCAATGACGGCGCGATCCGCTGGCAGGGCGCGGTGGTCGGCAAGCTCACGGCCGGCGACGACACGCTGCGGCCGCGCGTGCGCATCGTCGCCGACGAGCATCTCAACGGTCCGGCGCGCGAGCTCGTGCAGAACCGGCTCGACCTGTGGCTCAAGTCGTACATCGAGAAGCTGCTGGCGCCGCTGTTCACGCTGTCGGCCGCCGAGGACATCACCGGCATGGCGCGCGGCGTCGCCTTCCAGCTCGTCGAGGCGCTCGGCGTGCTCGAGCGGCAGAAGGTGTCGGACGAGGTCAAGGGTCTCGATCAGCCGGCGCGCGCGACCTTGCGCAAATACGGCGTGCGCTTCGGCGCCTATCACATCTACCTGCCCGGCCTGATGAAGCCGGCGCCGCGCGCGCTGGCGACGCAACTGCATGCGTTGAAGCACGAAGGCCCCGAGGCGCACGGCGTCACCGAACTGCTGCATCTCGCGGCGTCCGGCCGCACGTCGATCCCGGTCGACAAGGACACGCCGAAGCCGCTCTATCGCACGTCCGGCTACCGCATCTGCGGCGAGCGCGCGGTGCGCGTCGATATCCTCGAGCGTCTCGCCGATCTCATTCGTCCGGCGCTGGCCTGGCGCGAAGGCGCGAACGGCGCCAAGCCCGATGGCGCGGTCGACGGCCGCGGCTTCACCGTCACCGGCGCGATGACGTCGCTCACCGGCGCGTCGGGCGAGGACTTCGCGTCGATCCTGCGTGCGCTCGGCTATCGCATGGACCGCAAGCCCAAGCCGGCGGAGCCGGCAAAAGTAGAAATGCCGGCGGAGCCGGCGAAAATAGAAAGGCCGGCGGAGCCGGCGGAAGCGGAAATGCTCGCAGAGCCGTCGAAGAGCGAGACGCCGGCCGATGCGTCTGCTCCTGAGGCTGCGCCAGAAACCGAAGCGCCCGCGCTCGCCGCCGACGCCGAGACGATGCCGGAGCCCGCGGTCGAAGCGCCTGCGGAAGAGCCGGCACCGGAAGCCGCGCCCGAGCAGCGTGCGGCCGACGCCGCTCCGGCTGCCGAAGCCGCGGCCGAGCCGACGGCGGAAGCGGCAACGGATGCCAAGCCGGCCGAACCGGAAATGATCGAGGTCTGGCGTCCGGGCGGCCGCTCCGACAATCAGCAGCATCGTCCGCCGCGCCATCGCCGGCCGCATCATCACAAGCCGCAGCAGGCTGCCGCGCCCGCCGAAGGCGCATCCGCGGAACCCGCGCCTGCCGGTGACGGACAAGCGCAGCAGCAGGGCCGGCCGCAGCGCCACGAGCGCGGCGATCGTCAGGACCGACGCGACCGTCATGAACGGCAGCAACGCAGCGACAAGCAGGCGCAGCGCGGCGACCGGCGCGACAACCAGGATCGTCCCGATCGTGGCCCCCGCCGCGATCGCGGGCCGCGCCGCGGCCGCGACGACGGTCCGGGCCGCGCCGAGCGCGAGCAATACTATGCGCGGCCGCAGGGCTCCGACCGGCGCAACAAGGAGCCGGATCCGAACTCGCCCTTCGCCAAGCTCGCAGCCCTCAAGCAGCAGCTCGAGCAGAACAAGGACCGCTAGAGCCTCCGCCAGGCCGCCGTGGATCGCCAGCGCATCGACAAGTGGCTGTGGCACGCGCGCATGGTGCGGACGCGGGGCGACGCCGCAGCGCTGGCCGAGAAGGGCCACGTCCGGGTGAACGGCAGGAGGATCACGTCCTCGAGCCAGCCGGTCCGGGCGGGCGACGTCCTGACGGTGGCGCTCGACCGGGCGGTTCGGGTGGTCGAGGTCCAGGGCTTCTGCGAACGCCGCGGCGCGGCGACGCTCGCCCGAACGCTTTACCGCGATATTCCCGCGCCCTGAGGGCCTGGATTCGCGCGGAAATGCGCGCCTTGCGGCACAGGCGTGGGTGCGTTAGCAACGGCCAGCGGAACGCCCGGACGTGCTCGCGTTCCAGTCGGGAGTAGCCTCGGATGACCTACGTCGTCGTCGAAAACTGCATCAAGTGCAAATACATGGATTGCGTGGAGGTTTGTCCGGTGGACTGCTTCTACGAGGGCGAGAACATGCTCGTCATCCATCCCGACGAATGCATCGACTGTGGCGTCTGCGAGCCGGAATGCCCCGCCGAGGCGATCAAGCCGGACACTGAGCCGGGCCTGGAAAAGTGGCTGGAGCTCAACGCCGAATACGCCAAGACCTGGCCGAACATCACCACCAAGGGCGAGGCGCCGGCGGACGGCAAGGAGTTCGACGGCAAGCCCGACAAGTTCGAGAAGTTCTTCACGCCGAACCCCGGCAGCGGCGGCTGAGGCCGCCCGGCTGATTCGGAACCTGCCCGATGCCCGGCCAGACGCCTGCGCCGGGCATCTTCGATTCCAGGGCAGGGGGGTAGGCGGTGCCCGCTCGGGGTCGCCGGAAAGGCCCTGGAACCCGCCCCGGTTATCGGAGCCCTAGCGGCCCGGGCACATTTCCACCGGTCCGCGCGCCCCAGCGTTAACCGGACCGCGAATTTGCAATTTTGTAACCGTTTCGCGACGCCATAAGGCTTTGAAATCGGCCAAAAATGTGCTATATATACAAAAAATCGACAAAGGCGAACGACTAGGCCGCTTTCTGACAAGCTCCCGCACGGGAGCCTTATTTTTCAGCGGCTGAAAAACGGTTCCCAAGGGGTCTGGATAGAGGGCGTGCGATCCACGCGTCAAGCAGTGGCAGCTAAATCGCGTCAGAAGTCGAAGAAGGGCTCTTCCGG
>JBQCFB010000092.1:0-3844 GCA_051959715.1 Pseudolabrys sp. | reverse complement strand
GGGCGCCAAGGACGCGCCCAAGCCGGTCGAGAAGCCCAAGCCGCTGGTCGAGAAGAAGGCCGAGCCGAAGCCGGAGATCGAGGACATCAAGCCGAAGATTTCCGAGAAGCAGGAGGTCAAGGCGACGTCGCAGAAGCCGCCTGAGCCGCCGAAGCCGCCCGAGCCGAAGAAGCCGGAAAAGCAGGAAGCCAAGGCCGAAGAGAAGAAGCCCGACCCGAAGCCGGAAGAAAAGAAGCCGGACGCCATCGCCAAGGAAATCAAGAAAGAAGACGACAAGAAGATCAAGGAAGCGAAGGCCGAGGAGAAGAAGCCCGAGCCCAAGAAGCCGCCGCAGAAGAAGCCTCCGGAGTTCAACCCCGACAAGATCGCCGCGCTGCTCGACACGCGCGCGCCGCAGCGTCACGCCGCGACCGGCGACGAGGTCAACCCGAACGCCACGCTCGGCCGCGCCAAGGGGCTGGCCGCGCAATTGTCGCAGAGCGAGATCGACGCGCTGCGCGAGCGCATCAAGCAATGCTGGCAGCCGCCGCTCGGCGCCGAGAACGCGGCCGACCTCCAGGTCGTCTTCCACGTGATGTTCAACACCAACGGCACGGTGTCGCGCGGTCCCGACGTGGTCGAGGGCGCGCCGTCGGCGCTCGGCCCGGTATTCGCGGAGAGCGCGCGCCGCGCCATCCTGCAATGCCAGCCTTACACGATGCTGCGTCCTGAGCATTATGCGCAGTGGCAGGACATGGAAATGGTCTTCAATCTGCGCGACATGTTCCGCTAGAGAAAGCAAAGATCTTCCAATGACCGATGCATTCCTCCCGCCGCCGGCTCTTTCTCGCCGGCGTCTTTTTCAACAGGCCGGTGGCACCAGCCTCGGCGCGGCGACCGGCCTCCTGACGGCGCCCGCGCAGGCCGCGGTGCGTGTCGACATCAACCAGGGCAACCCGCAGCCGATCTCGATCGCGCTGCCCGACTTCGTCGCCGGCGCGCCGGCCGAAGGCGACGTGGCGCGCGGTGTGACGCAGGTCATCACCGGCAACCTCCAGCGCTCCGGCCTGTTCGCGCCGATCAACCCGGCCGCCTTCATCGAGAAGATCACCAATTCCGACGCGGTGCCGCGCTTCCAGGACTGGCGCACCATCAACGCGCAAGCACTCGTCACCGGCCGCATCACGCGCCAGGGCGACGGGCGGCTGAAGGCGGAATTCCGCCTGTGGGACGTGTTCGCGGGCCAGCAGCTCGACGGCAAGCAGTACTTCACGACGCAGGACAACTGGCGCCGCATCGGCCACATCATCTCCGACGCGATCTACGAGCGGCTCACCGGCGAGAAGGGCTATTTCGACAGCCGCGTCGTCTTCGTCGACGAGACCGGGCCGAAGACCAACCGCGTCAAGCGCCTCACCATCATGGACCAGGACGGCGCCAATACGCGCTACATCACGCGCGGCGACGATCTCGTCCTGACGCCGCGCTTCAATCCGTCGACGCAGGAAATCACCTACATGTCGTACGGACAGGAGGGGCCGCGCGTCTATCTGCTCAACATCGAGACCGGCCAGCGCGAGATCGTCGGCAACTTCCCCGGCATGACGTTTGCTCCCAGATTCTCGCCGGACGGCCAGCGCGTCATCATGAGCCTGCAGCAGGGCGGGAACGCCAACCTGTTCACGATGGACCTGCGCTCGAAGCAGACGACGCGGCTCACCGACACGCCGGCGATCGACACCGCGCCGTGCTATTCGCCGGACGGCAAGTACATCTGCTTCGAGAGCGATCGCGGCGGCTCGCCGCAGATCTACGTGATGGCCGCGGGCGGCGGCGCCGCGCAGCGCATCTCGTTCGGCGAGGGCCATCACTCGACGCCGGTCTGGTCGCCGCGCGGCGACTACATCGCCTTCACCGGCCAGGCGGGCGGGCAGTTCTCGATCGGCATTCTCAAGCCCGACGGCTCCGGCGAGCGCGTGCTCACGGCGGGCTTCCACAATGAAGGCCCGACCTTCGCGCCGAACGGCCGCGTCATCATGTTCTTCCGCGACCTCGGGCCGGGGCCGTATCTCTACACCATCGACATCACCGGCCGGAACGAACTGAAAGAGCCGACGCCGAGCTTCGGTTCCGATCCGGCCTGGTCGCCGCTGCTGTCGTAATCGAGCACCGCTCGCCGGCATCATCGCACCGAAGTGTGGCCGCGCATCCACAGCGCGGGAAGGCGATGCGCGCGCGTCACGCGGCTGCCTTAAATTCACCGTCTCTTAACCATCACAGACGGTTTACGGGGGCCTGTCGTGTTTAGCCGGTCCCGGCAAGGTTCCGTCAAGGTTGACGGAACGTTCGCTTAACGAAGGCGCTGCTAGACATTTTCAAGCCGCGCACTACGCCCGATGGCGGTGCGCTTTTGGAAATGTGCGTACGGGTGAAGCGTGCTTCGCTGCGCGTCAATGGAGTCAACCGGTATGATCGATTTCAGGAAAATGCTGCACGGCGCGAAGTTCGCGGCCGTGTTCGCCGCCGCTCTGGCGATCTCGGCCTGCGCCAACAACCCCGAGCAGAACGCCCAGGCCAACGCCGCCGGCATGGCGACGCCCGGCAGCCAGCAGGACTTCGTGGTCAATGTCGGCGACCGCGTCTTCTTCGAGACGGACTCGTCCGACCTGACGACGACCGCGCGCGCCACGCTCGACAAGCAGGCGCAGTGGCTCACCAACTATTCGCAGTATTCGCAGTTCACCATCGAGGGCCACGCCGACGAGCGCGGCACGCGCGAATACAACATCGCGCTCGGCGCCCGCCGCGCGCAGGCGGTCCGCGACTACCTGATCTCGCGCGGCGTCGCCGGCAACCGCATGCACACGATCTCCTACGGCAAGGAGCGCCCGGTGGCGGTGTGTAACGACATCTCCTGCTGGTCGCAGAACCGCCGCGCGGTGACCGTGCTCGGCGCGAGCTCGTAAACGCCACAAGGACTTGCGGGCGGCGCCGTGTCCGCCGCCCGCCGACCGGCCGCCCGCAGCGGGCCCCGTGCGCGAATTTGACACTTGAAAAACCGCCGCAATGGCGGATGCTGCCGTCCGTCGGGGGCGGCATTTTCTTTTTGTGACGGCGGGCGTCCCCACATTCGGGGGACACGATGCGTATTGCCACAGGGCCGACCGCCAAGGGCAGCGGGTTTTGCGCCGCGCTGATCGCGCTCACCGCGCTGACCGCCTGCGACCAGAAGAACGCCTATGTCGCGCCGCCGCCGCCCAAGGTGACGGTCGCCGCGCCGGTCGAGAAGGCGGTGACGCAATACCTCGAAGCCACCGGCAACACCGCCGCCGTCAACACCACCAACCTCGTCGCGCGCGTCCCGGGCTTCCTCGAGACCGTCAACTACAAGGACGGCGACCAGGTGAAGAAGGGCACCGTGCTCTTCACCATCGAGCCGGAAAGCTACGACCTCAAGCTCAAGCAGGCGCAGGCGGCGGAGGTCAGCTCGCAGGCGACGGTGAAGCAGACGCAGGCCGAGTTCGACCGCCAGAGCGAGCTCGTGACAAAGGGCAGCGCCGCGAAGTCTCAGCTCGACAACGCCACCGCCAACCGCGACACGGCGCAGGCGAACCTGCAGCAGGCGCAGATCAACACCAAGCTCGCCGCGCTCAACATGGACTATTCCAGCGTCAAGGCGCCGTTCGACGGCGTGGTGACCGCGCGCAAGGTCTCGATCGGCGAATATGTCGGCGCCAATTCCTCGCCGACCGTACTGGCGACGATCGTGCAGCTCGATCCGGTCTACGCCAACTTCTCCATCAACGAGAAGGACGTGCTGCGCATCCGCGCCGAGATCCGCCAGAAAGGTCTGACGCCGGAGGAC
>JBQCFB010000091.1:0-5231 GCA_051959715.1 Pseudolabrys sp. | reverse complement strand
GCCCGCGCCACGGCGGCCTTGAACGCCTCCGGCTTGCGCAGGCCTTCGAGATAGAGCGCGATCACGCGCGTCGCGTCGTCGCCGGCGAGATGATCGATGAAATCCGCGACCTCGAGATCGCTTTCATTGCCGGTGGCGATCAATTTGGAGAAGCCGAGGCCTGCGCCCTGCGCCCGCGACAGCACCGAGCCGAGGATGCCACCGCTCTGCGAGACGAGCGCGACCTTGCCGGCGACGATCTCGTCGGTGACCAGCGCATTGCTCGCCGACAGCACGATACGGTCGGTGACGTTGACGAGGCCGATCGTGTTCGGACCGAGCAACCGCATCGATCCGGCTGCGCGCTTGAGCGCCTCCTGCCGCGCCTTGCCCTCGGGTCCGCTCTCGCCGAAGCCGCTCGCCAGCACGATCGCCGCCGCCGTGCCGCGCGCGGCGAGTGCACGGACCGCGTCGGTCACGCGCTCGGCGCCGAGCAGGACGATAGCCACGTCCGGCGCCTCGGGCAGCGCCGCGATGTCGGTGTAGCATTGGTGCGCGCCGATCCGCTCGACGCGCGGATTGACCGGAAAGATCCTGCCGGTGAAGCCGTATTTCTCGAGATAGGCGAGCGGCCGGCCGGTGAGCTTGGCCGCGTCGGCGGAAGCGCCGACGCTGGCGACGCTGCGCGGCTTCAGCAACCGGTCGATCACGGCCATCTAGCGCGCGGACTTGTTGAGGAAAGCCTCGACCGCGTCCCTGTGCTCCTGCGAGGTGTAGCAGACGCCCTGCGCCTCGCGGCCGAGCGCGAACACCTGCTCCTCGGTCGATTCGAAGGTACGATCGAGGATCGCCTTGGAGAAGGCGATCGAGACCTGCGAGCCTTGACTGAGCTCGCGCGCCCAGGTCGCCGCTTCGGCGACGAGCGAGGCCGCCGGCGTGACGCGGTCGGCCAGCCCGATGGCAAGCGCTTCCTTCGCCTCGACATTGCGGCCGGTGAAGATCAATTCCTTCGCCTTCGGCAGTCCGACGCGGCGCGGCAGAAAATACATGCCGCCACCGTCGGAAACGAGACCGCGCTTGACGAAGCTCATCGTGAACATGGCGGCCTCGGACGCGACGATGAAGTCACAGGCAAGCGCCATGTCGCAGCCGAGTCCCGCCGCCGCACCGTTGACGGCGGCGATCACCGGCTTCGGCATGCCGTGCAGGAGGCCGACGCTCTTGTGCACCTGGCCCTGCCGCCGCCAGCCGTTGAAGCCGACCTCGCCCGCGGGCGCCTTCAGCCGCTCCTTCATGCCGGCAATGTCGCCGCCGGCGCAGAACGCCTTGCCCTGCCCGGTCAACACGACGGCGCGCACCGCGTCGTCCTTCGCGACCGACTCGAGCGCGGCGACGAGTTCGCTGCGCATCGCGTCGTTGATGGCGTTGCGTACCTCCGGCCGGTTCAGCGTAACGACCGCGACGCTGTCTTCGATCTTCAATTCGACGAGCTGTGTCATTGGCGTTACTCGATCTTGATGCCGGCGTCGGTGACGACCTTGCGCCACCGCGCCTCTTCGCCCGCGATGTACGTGCCGAGCGTGTCCGGCGCGCCGCCGACCATGATCAGGCCCTCGTTCTGCACCAGCGTGTTGAAGGCCGGCGAATGAAGCGACGCGTCGACCGCCTTGTTGAGCGCGGCGATCGCGGCGGGCGGCGTCTTCGCCGGCGCCAGCACGCCGTACCAGCTTTCCGCGGCATAGCCGGGCACGCCGGCTTCGGCCACGGTCGGCACGTCCGGAAACGCCGTGGCGCGCTTCGCGGAGGTGACGGCGAGCGCCTTGAGCTTGCCGGCCTTGATCAGCGAGGCCGCGCTCGCGACCGTCGTGAACATCACCTGGATGGTGCCGCCCATGAGGTCGGTGATCGCCGGCGCCGCGCCCTTGTAGTGCACCGCCGTCAGCTTCACGTGCGCCAGGCTCTTGAACAGTTCACCAGCGAGATGCGCCGAGGTGCCGGGGCCGAACGTGCCGTAATTGAGCCCGTCCGGCTTCTCCTTCGCCGCCTTGATGAGGTCGGCGACGGAGTTGATGCCGGAGTTCGGATTGACGACGACGATGTTGAACGAGCGCGCCACCAGCGCCACCGGCGCAAAGTCCTTGTCGGTGTCGTAAGGGAGCTTGGCGCGCAGGCTCGGATTCACCGCGTGCGCGAAGGTCGCCATGACCAGCGTATGGCCGTCGGCCGGCGCCTTCGCGACGTATTCGGTGCCGATGATCGTGCCGGCGCCGGGCTTGTTCTCGACAATGACCGTGCCGCCGAGAGTCTTGCCCATCTCCAGCGCCAAAGTGCGCGCGATGATGTCGGTCCCGCCGCCGGGCGCGAAGGGCACGACGATGCGGGTGGGAGTGGCGGCGAAATCGTCGGCCCGCGCGGGCGCGGCGAACATCGCGCCGGCAAGCGCTGCGGCGAGCGCGAGAGCGAAGCGGGATCGGGCGAGCATGGCGTCTCCTGTCGTCCGGCGCGTGAACGTCAGCCCACCGGATTGCGGCGGTAATAATCGGCATCTTCCGCCGACTGCGTCCATGCCGGATTGCCGCGCCAGGCGCAATGCCGCGACGCCATGTCCGCCCCATAGCGCACGCGGAACAGCATCGTGCGGTCGGGTCCGTTCTCGTATTCGTGCACTTCACCCGGCGGATGCACAACGAAAGAGCCGGGTGTCACCGCGACGGTGCGCCCGGGCGTGCGCATCGTGCCGCCGCCCGAAACGCAGAAATAGATTTCCGTCGCGAAGGGATGGCAGTGGTTGGGGCTGATCTGACCCGGCTCCCAGCAGGCGACGGTGAAGTCGCCGTCCTCTTCCTGGCCGAGGATTTTCTCGACATGCCGCTTTGCATTCCACTCCTGCTCGCGCGCGAGATCGAACACATGCATGGACGCTGGCCTCCCCTCGATTGTTTGCACTAGTGTAGCGCGCTGCCCGTCGCGAGTAAGGGCCGGAGGACCGCAATGACATCTGCCATCCCGCGCATCGAGGCCGGACCCGACACCGTGCACTGGGGCTATTTCAGCGCCGATCTCAAGCCCGTGCTCACCGTCGACAGCGGCGCGCGCGTGACCATGTCGTCGGTGTCCGGCGCGCCGCAGCAGATGCCGCCGGCGCCCTTCACCATCCCGCCGGCGCTGCCAGCCATCCACAAGGCCCATGAGGGCCAGCGCTTTCTCGTGCACATGTGCACCGGCCCGGTCGCCGTGCGCGGCGCCAAGGCGGGACAAGTGCTTCAGGTCGACATCGAGGCGATCACGCCAACGCTCGACTGGGGTTACACCCTCATCCGCCCGATGGCAGGCGCGCTGCCCGACGAATTTCCCGACTACCGCATTTTCCATGTCGCGGTCGACAAGGACCGCATGGTTGGGCGCATGCCGTGGGGGGCGGAGATTCCGCTCAAGCCCTTCTTCGGCGTGATGGCGGTGGCGCCGCCGGCGGGCTGGGGAACGATCCCGACGCCGCCGCCGCGTCCGAATGGCGGCAACATGGATCTGAAGGAACTGGTCGCCGGCTCGACACTCTATCTGCCGGTCTTCACCGACGGCGCGCTGTTCTCGGTCGGCGACGGCCATGGCGCGCAGGGCGACGGCGAGGTCTGCATCACCGCGATCGAGACCGGGCTTGCCGGCACGTTCCGCCTGAGCGTGCGCGACGACATGAGCCTGCAATGGCCGCGTGCCGAGACGCCGACGCATGTCATCACAATGGGCTTCGATCCCGATCTCGACGAATGCGCCAAGATCGCGTTGCGCCAGATGATCGACCTGATCGCGGCACGCAACGGCCTCGACCGTTATCAGGCTTACGCGATGGCAAGCCTGACGGCCGACCTGCGCATCACACAGGTCGTCAATGGCGTCAAAGGCGTGCACTGCATGCTGGAGAAGCGCTACCTCAATCGCTAACGCGCGCGCAGGAATGCAAAGTCGCAGCCCTCGTCGGCGCCGAGCACTTCCTGCGCGTAGAGCTTGGAATAGCCGCGCGTCGGTGCCGGCGGCTCGGGCGGCTTGGCCGCCGCGCGCTTTTTGAGCTCGGCCTCGTCGACCAGGAGATCGATGCGGCGTTCCTTCACGGACAGCTTGATGCGGTCGCCAGTGCGCACTAGCCCGAGCGTGCCGCCCGAGGCCGAATCCGGCGTCACATGGAGCACGATCGTGCCGAACGCCGTGCCGCTCATGCGCGCGTCCGACACACGGATCATGTCCTTCACGCCGGCGCCCGCGAGCTTCTTCGGGATCGGCAGATAACCGGCTTCCGGCATGGCCGAGGTCGAATGCGGCCCGGCGTTCTGCAGCACCATAATATCTTTCGCCGTGATGTCGAGTGCCGGGTCGTCGACGCGCGCGGCGAGATCCTCGAGCGAGGAGAACACGACGGCGCGGCCTTCGTTCTCGAACAGGTTCGCGTCGGCGGCCGAGCGTTTGAGGATCGCGCCCTGCGGCGCGAGGTTGCCGAACAGCGCCACGAGGCCGCCCTGCGGCTCGAGCGGCTTGCCGCGCTCGGCGATGATGGTGCGGTCGACGAAGCCGTCGCCCTCGTCGGCCGAGAGGCGCTGCCCAAGCGTCTCGCCGGTCACCGTCAGGACGTCGAGATGCAGCAGATCTTTCAATTCGCGCAGCAAGGCCCCGACGCCGCCGGCGGCGAAAAAGTCCTCCATGTAGCCATTGCCGACCGGCTTCAGGTTCACCAGCACCGGCGTCGTGTCGGAGAGCTCGTTCAGGCGCTCGAGCGAGACCGGCACGCCGGCGCGGCCGGCGATGGCGGTCAGATGGATGACGGCGTTGGTCGAGCCGCCGATGGCCATCAGCACGCGCAGCGCGTTCTCGACCGACTTCCGATTGACGATCTTGTCCGGCGTCAGGTTGGAGCCGATCATGCGCACGGCGAGCGCGCCGGTCGCTTCCGCCGCGCGCAGGCGGTCTGCGTGCACGGCGGGAATGGCCGCAGTGCCGGGCAGGCACATGCCGAGCGCTTCGGTGATGCAGGCCATGGTCGAGGCCGTTCCCATCACCGCGCAGCTTCCGGCCGTCGTGGCGAGACGGCTCTCGACGACGTTGATCTCCTCGTCGTTGACCTTGCCGGCACGGTACATGGCCCAGAAACGGCGGCAGTCGGTGCAGGCGCCGAGGCGTTCGCCATGATAGCGCCCGGTCATCATCGGCCCGCCGATCAGCATCACCGCGGGCTTCGCCGCGGAGACGCAGCCCATCAGCTGCGC
>JBQCFB010000090.1:0-8904 GCA_051959715.1 Pseudolabrys sp. | reverse complement strand
AGATAGCGTGAAACGGCTATCACGGGTTCGTCCTTGCTTCACCCTCCCCGTGAGGGGAAGGGTCGCTCGCCGCGCGAAGCGCGGTGAGCGGGGTGGGGTGCTCGACCCCGATATTTGCGATCACCCCCTCCCGACGCGCGTGACGCGCGTCGACCTCCCCCCGCCCGGGGGAGGTGAAGAGTGGGTGCGGCGGAGGCATCGCACTAATGTTCATGGTGATGGCCGTGGTCGTGCCCATGCCCGTAGTCGTGCATGTGCTCGACGCGTTCGACGTCCTGCCCCCGCGACATCACGAAGATTCGGCCCGCCGCGCGCACGACCTCGATCTCGGTGCCGTAGAGCCGCGACAGCACCGGCGCGGTCACGACCTCGTCGATCGCGCCGAGCGCCGCCTGGCCATGGCCGAGATAGAGGACACGGTCGACGGAGTGGATCAACTGGTTCAATTCGTGCGCCGAGAACAGCACGGTGACGCCGCGCTCGCGACAGATGCGTCGCACGACATCGATCGCCACCTCCTGGTGGCGCGCGTCCAGCATGATCAGCGGCTCGTCGAGCAGCAGCAGTTTCGGATGGCCGATCAGCGCCTGCGCCAAAAGGAGCCGCTGCCGCTCGCCACCCGACATGTCGCTCAAAGGCCGGCTCGCCAGTTCGCGCGCGCCGACCGCGTCGAGCGCCTCGGTGATCGAGCGCCGCGCGGCGGCGTCGTGCGACGGCAGTCCCCAGCGATGGCCGTCGAGCGACGAACCGATGAAGTCGAGGCCGCGCATGCGCAGGTCAGGGATGACGGTGCGCGTTTGCGGCAGGTAGCCGATCGCGGCGTCGCCGCGGCGCGGCTCCGCGCCGAACACGCGGATCGAGCCGGCATAGGGCGGGCAGAGGCCGAGCACCGCGCGCATCAGGGTCGTTTTGCCGGAGCCGTTCGGACCGAGCACGCCGACGAACTCGCCCGGCTGCACGGCGAAACTGACGTCGCGCAGCACCGTGCGGCCGCCGATGCGCAACGTTGCGTCCTGCAATTCGACGGCGGGAGAGGTCATTGGCCGGCCAGCGCCTTGTCGAGCGCGTCGAGCTCCGACAGCAGCCAGTCCTGCGCGTGCAGGCCCGCCGGCAGCGTCTCAGTGACCGGCACGACCGGAATATTCGAGGCCGCGGCAAGGGCGCGCAGGCGCGTGCTCATCAGCTCGCTCACTTGCGCATTGTAAATGAGCGCCTTGACCCGCTTTTCCTTGAGATCGCGCTCGATCTCGGCGAGGTCGTGCGCGGTCGGCTCGGTGCCATTCATCATCGCGAGCTGGAAGCGCTCATTGCGCATTGTGAGCCCGATCGCCTGCGCCATCGGGCCGAACACCGGCTCGGTCGCCGTCACCGGTACGTTTTTGTACTTGGCCCGAAGTTCTGCGACGCGCGTGTCGATGCGCCTGAACGAGGCGGTGAGGATGGCGAGGTTGGCGGCGTAGTCGGTGGCGTGCGCCGGATCCGCGGCGGTCAGCACAGGCGCGATCGCTTCGGCGACGCGCGGCAGCGTCGCCGGATCGTACCAGAGGTGCGGATTGTCGCCCGGCTTGCGACCCATCACCGCGGCGGCGCTGACGACCGTGCGCTGCGGGTTCGGCGCGCTCCTGATCAGCTTCTCCATCCACGGGTCGTAATCGGCGCCATTGAGAATGACGATGCGCGCGTCGGCGATGGCACGCACCGCCGAGGGTGCCGCCTCGAACAGGTGCGGGTCCTGCGACGGGTTGCTGATCAGGCTCGTTACCGCGACATGCGCGCCGCCGATCTGCGCGGCGACGTCGCCATAGATGCTCTCGGCAGCGACCACCGCGACCGTGTCGGCCGCCTCAGCCGGAACCGCCGGCACCAGACACAACAGAGCCGCCCCCAGTGCCACGCCGACCGGCGTCCGCAGTGCGCGCTTCAATGCATGGATCATGTGGTTTATGTAACATTATAACATAACGCGAACAAGCCGGGCCGGAACACCTGCGGTAACCCATTGTGCATCCTGTATCTTTTTCCCCACACCGTTCGGGGATCGCCCGCCGCAGCACAGTTTCGCCACCGATCAGCCCTCATGCGGGGCGAGAGGGGAAGCGTCCGTCATCGTCAGCGATGACGTCCTCCCGCACATGAAATGGACGACTGCCATGAAGCTCAAACTCATTCTCGCCGCCGCGTGCCTCGCGGCGCTGCCGTTCTCCGCGCAGGCGCAAGGCGTTCCCGCCGGCGCCGCTTACGGCTTCCATGAAGGCAACCGGATGGCCGGCCCGGTCGGCGCCGTCGTCGGCACCGTTGTCGGTGGCGTCACCGGCGGCATCAACGGCATCGTCGGCGTCGACCCCCGCGCCGAAGAGGTTCGGCCGGAGCCGGTCGTGTACCGCCATCACACGCGGCACGTCCGGCATCACATTCGCCATCACCGCCGCCACCATTGAGGCGGTGAGGTCTGAGATCGACGCCCGGCCTTAACCGCCGGGCGTTTCTTTTTTCAGCCGGAGAGCACGTAGGCGGCGAGGATGACGATGGCGCTGACGGCGAGCATCGCGTGAAGGCCCACCAGTCCGGCCGCTTTTTTTCGTCCCACGCGAAAACGCAGCAGGATCGCAAGTCCCACCGCGATCGCCAACGCGAACAATACCGCGGCGGCGAGTCCGAACCGGCCGGTCCCCTGATCGGCGCCGCGCGTCGGGCCTTGTAGCGCCAGCGCGAGCAGTGCGAAGCCGCCGAGCGCGACGGCAGCATGTGTCAGCGCCAGCACCCATGGCACGCGATCGGGCATCCGACCGTCGAAGTGCAGCACGGCGAGCCATGAGCCGAGCAGCACAGCGATAACGAGGGCGATCAGAGCGGCGTTGAGCATGATCATTCCTGGTCGCCATACCGATCGCGCACGGCCTCGGCGACGAACATCTTGCGGCCCTGCCGGCCCGTCGTCGTCCCGTGCGCGGCGCACCAGGCCGGGAACGTCGCCGGATCGATACGCACGCGCATCACCGGGTGCCCGTAGGCCTTGAGCCCCTTCTCCATTTCCTCGGCGAACCGGAGCCATTCCTTCCAGCTCTGCGGCTGGCTGGCGCCGTCCTCGAAGGTTTTCAGTGCGGCCGGATAGTCGGCCTCGTCGATCCAGTAGGCGCCGACGGCGCGCAGCGGCTTTTCGGGTTCTGTCATGGGCCGATCCTACCATCTCGCCGACGGCGCGCGGGTCTGCTAATGAGTGCCCGCCGCCTTCAACCACGAGAAAGGCTTTAGTCCGATGTCGAAACAGGCGATGCGCGAGGAAGCCGATCGTCTGATCCGCGAGGCGATGGAAAAAGGCTCGCTCAAGGTCACGCATGGCGAGACCCGGATCGAGGCCGTCTGCGGAAAATGCGGTGCCCCGAACCGCGTCAAGGCGCCGATGGGGCAATCCCGGGTCGAGTTCACCTGCAAGGAATGCGGGCATAAGCAGCGGACGCTCTGAGCGGACACGCCCTGTTGCGTCTTGAGGCCGCCTTTTGCGCCAAGGCCCCGGAACACCTATATCCCCGCTGAAACCGGAGTTCCCGTTCCCTATGGCCACCCCCCAGGCAGACGAAAAAATCCCCGTCACCGTGCTCACCGGCTATCTCGGCGCCGGCAAAACGACCTTGCTCAATCGCATCCTGTCGGAACCGCACGGCAAGAAGTTCGCCGTCATCGTCAACGAGTTCGGCGAGATCGGTATCGACAACGAGCTCGTCGTGAACGCCGACGAGGAAGTGTTCGAGATGAACAATGGCTGCATCTGCTGCACCGTTCGCGGCGACCTCGTGCGCATCATTGACGGGCTGATGCGGCGCAAGGGCAAGTTCGACGCGATCATCGTCGAGACCACCGGTCTCGCCGACCCGGCCCCGGTGGCGCAGACCTTCTTCATGGACGAGAACGTCGGCGCGCGGACGAAGCTCGACGCCGTCGTGACGGTCGCCGACGCCAAGTGGCTGAAGGATCGCCTCAAGGACGCGCCGGAAGCCAAGAACCAGATCGCCTTCGCCGACGTTATCGTCTTGAACAAGACGGACCTCGTCTCGGCGGACGAACTGCGCGACGTCGAAGGGCACATCCGCGCCATCAATCCTTACGCGACGCTGCACCGTGCGCAGCGCTCCAACGTGAAGATCGACGACGTGCTCGGCCGCAATGCCTTCGATCTCGACCGCATCCTCGACATCGAGCCGAAATTTCTCGAGGCGGACGACCACGGGCACGATCACGATCACGATCACGATCACGGGCATCACCATGACCACGACCACGATCATCAACATGATCACGGGGCTCATCATGGCCACGGTCATCATCACCATGGCGAAGGTTCTGGGCTCAAACACTATCACGACGAAGACATGCAAAGCGTGTCGCTCCGGAGTGAAAAGCCCCTGAACCCGGACAAGTTCTTTCCGTGGGTGCAGGAGCTCACGCAGAAGGAAGGTCCGAACATCCTGCGCTGCAAGGGCATCCTGGCCTTCAAGGACGATCCCGAGCGTTTCGTCTTCCAGGGCGTGCACATGATCCTCGACGGCGATCATCAACGGCCGTGGAAGGAGGGCGAGGAGCGGGTCAGCCGCATCGTCTTCATCGGCCGCGAACTGCCGGAAGAGAAGATCCGCGAAGGCTTCGCAAGCTGCGTAGCGTGAGGTTCGGGCGTCGCGAATGACAATGTCCGACACCGCCATACCCTCGCTCGCCGACCGCGTGCGCACTGTCGCGATGGACTCGCAGGTCGTCGCCGTTCACTTCGTCGATCGTTCGCCGGTGTTCGTGCTCGGTGAGGAGACGCTGTTGTTCGCCGAGGGCGAGCGCAAGGTCGGCGTGCACGGCGGTGGCATCCTCGCCAGCGCCTGCGACGGCAAACGCATCGTTACCGGCGGCGATGATGGCCGCCTGATGGCGACCGACGCGCAGGGCGCGGTCACCGAACTTGCCACCGACGACAAAAAGCGCTGGATCGACCAGGTCGCGCTCGGCCCCGACCGCGCCGTCGCCTGGTCCGCCGGCAAGGTCGCGCATGTCATCACCGGCAAGGGCGAGCAACGCAGCTTCGAAGCGCAATCGACCGTCGCGGGGCTCGCTTTCGCGCCGAAGGGCTTCCGTCTCGCCATCGCGCATTACAACGGCGTGTCGTTCTGGTTTCCCAACGCCGCTGCCAAGCCCGAAGTCTTCGAATGGAAGGGTTCGCATCTCGGCGTCACCATCAGTCCCGACGGACGCTTCATGGTGACCATGATGCAGGAGTCGACCCTGCACGGCTGGCGCATCGCCGACCAGAAGCACATGCGCATGTCCGGCTATTCGACGCGCGTGCGCTCGCTGTCGTGGACGGCGGACGGCGCCTTCCTCGCGACGTCCGGCTCGGAGCAATTGATCCTCTGGCCGTTCGACGGCAAGGACGGTCCGATGGGCCGTCAGCCGCGTGTCCTTGCCCCATCCGAAGCGCGTGTGACGGTGGTCGCCGCCCACCCCAAACAGCCCGTTGTCGCCGCTGGCTATGGCGACGGCACGGTGTGGCTGGTGCGCATCGACGACGGCGCGCTGATCGGCGCGCGGCAGGCCGATGGCACGCCCATCACCGCGCTCGGTTGGGAGCCGTCCGGCCAGGTGCTTGCCTTCGGCACGGAGAAGGACGCCGGCATCCTGGCACTCTGACGGCCCCGCGGCCGCCGCAATGTATGGCATGATGGAACCCGTTCGGCCGATTCCATCGGGTTGAGGGACATGTCCACCACGCCACGCCTGCGCCGGCTCGCCTTCGCACTTCTGTCCAGCTGCACATTGTCGACGGCCTTCGTCGCGGCTCCGCTCGTGCTCGGCACGACGACGGTAGCGCAGGCGCAGGTGTCCGCCGAATTCGAATCCGCGCTCGAGCCCTACGGCGAATGGCTGCGCCATCCGCGCTGGGGCATGGTGTGGATGCCCTATGACCGGCCGCCCGGCTGGCGTCCCTACACCGAGGGACACTGGGTCTATACGGACGACTGGGGCTGGTACTGGATCTCGGAAGGCGAGGAACAGGACTGGGGCTGGGTGGCATATCACTACGGCCGCTGGGTGCTCGACCGCCGCATGGGCTGGCTCTGGGTGCCGGGCGACGAATGGGCGCCCGCCTGGGTCGACTGGCGCCGCGGCGGTGAATATGTCGGCTGGGCGCCGTCGCCGCCTGACGACGTCATTTACGAATACGACGACAATCCGGCGTGGTGGATCTTCGTGCAGCCGCGCTACATGTCGTCGCCGCGCGTGCGCACCTTTGTCCTGCCGCCGCGGCGCGTGACCACCATCATCCGCCAGACCGTGATCGTGAATCGCACGGTGATCGTGCAACAGCCGGGGCAGGGGCGGCGGCGTTTCGCCGTCAATCCCGGCGTCGCGCCGAATGTCGTGGCGGCGATCTCGCGTCAGCCGGTGCGCACATTCCAGGTCGCGCCGCGCGTCCTCCCCGTGACGCAGGGCGTGCAGGGCGCCGTGACGGTGCAGCCGCAGGCGCTCGGTCCGCGCGGGCGAAACGCGCCGGGTGGCGCGCGGCGTCCGCCGCCCAATCCGCAGGTGCGCGTGTCGGTGCAGCCGACCAATCAGACCATCGCGCCCGCCGCGTCCGTGACGGCGCCGCAGGCGCTGCCGAAGAATGAGCGCGGCCGACTCGGCGATCGTCCGCCGCGCGCCGCGCAAGGCGCGCAGCAAGCGCCGCCGCCGGCGCCCGGCGCCGCCGCTCCTGCGTCGCCGCAACCTTTGGCGCCTGCCGCCAGGCCTGCGACACCGCCGCCGGCCGCGCAGCCCACGACACCGCCGCCGCAGCCCGGTCAGCCGCCGCGGCCGCAGCGTTCGCCACAGACGCAGTCGCCGCCGCCCTCGACGCCGCCCGGCGCACGTCCGTTGCCCCCCGCCGCACCGGCCGCGCCGCCGCCGGCGGCGCCTGCTCCGGCAAAGCCCGCTGCGCCACCGCCTCCGGTCGCGCCGAAACCGGCGACGCCACCGCCGGCCGCGCGTCCGGCGCCGCCGCCGCCTCCGGCGATCCAGCACGCGCCGCCGCCCGCTGCGCGGCCTGCTCCGCCGCCACCAGCAGTACGGCCTCCGCCGCCGCCACAGGCTCACCCGGCGCCACCGCCGGCGGCACGGCCTGCGCCGCCGCCTCCGGCCGCGAGGGCGCCCGCGCCGACGCCGCCGAAACCTGCGGAGAAGAAGCCGCCGCCGAAGCCCGGCGAGAAGGTGCCGGAAGACAAGAAGTGAGCGCGCTCACGCGCAAAAGAAAACGGGCGGCCTGTATTGGCCGCCCGACTTCGTTTCAATTCGTGTCGCGCGTCAGATGCGCACGAGCACGTTCCTGAACTGCCACGGATCGGTGGGGTCGAGATCCTCAGGGAAGAGGCCGGGGCGGCCCTTGAGCGGTGTCCAGTCGGTGTAGAAGCCCTTCACCGGACCGAGATAGGGCCGCTGGATTTCCAAGAGGCGATGGAAGTCGATCTCGTCGGCTTCGACGATGCCCTCGTTCGGATGCTCGAGCGCCCACACCATGCCGCCGATGATGGCACTCGTAACCTGGAGGCCGGTCGCGTTCTGGTAAGGCGCCAGCGCGCGCGTCTCCTCGATCGAGAGCTGCGAGCCGAACCAGTAGGCGTTCTTGCCGTGGCCGTAGAGCAGCACGCCGAGCTCGTCGATGCCGTCGACGATCTCGTTCTCGTCGAGGATGTGGTGCTTCTCCTGCATCCTGCCCGAACCGAACAGCTCGTGCAGCGACAGCACCGCGTCGTCCGCCGGATGATAGGCATAGTGACAGGTCGGCCGGTAGGTCACGGCGCCTGAGGCGTCGCGCGCCGTGAAGTAATCCGAGATCGAGATCGACTCGTTGTGCGTGACGAGGAAGCCGTACTGCGCGCCACGCGTCGGACACCAGGTGCGCACGCGCGTATTGGCGCCGGGCTGCATCAGGTAGATCGCCGCGCCGCAGCCTTGCTCGTGGGTGTGCGCGTTCTCCGGCATCCATTTTTCGTGCGTGCCCCAGCCGAGCTCGGCCGGCTGCATGCCTTCCGACAGGAAGCCCTCGACCGACCAGGTGTTGACGAACACCTCCGGCGGCTTCGGCGTCTTCGAGCGCTGCGTGTCACGCTCGGCGATGTGAATGCCCTTGACGCCGGCGTGCCGCATCAGGTCGGCCCATTGGGCCTTCGTCTTCGGCTCGGGCGTGTTGAGCTTCAGGTCCGCGGCGACGTCGAGCAGGGCTTGCTTGACGAAGAAGGAAACCATGCCCGGATTGGCGCCGCAGCACGAGACTGCCGTGGTCGAGCCGGGCTTGCGCGCCCTCTTGGCGGCGAGCGTGTTCTCGCGCAGCGCGTAGTTCGAGCGCGCCTCTGGGCCCTTGGAGGAATCGAAGTAGAAGCCGAGCCACGGCTCGTTGACGGTGTCGATGTAGAGGCTGCCGAGTTCGTTGCAGAGCTCCATGATGTCGGTCGAACCGGTGTCGACCGACAGGTTGACGCAAAACCCCTGGCCGACGCCTTCGGTGAGCAGCGGCGTCAGGAGTTCGCGGTAATTGTCCTTGGTCAGGCCCTTCTGGATGAAGCGCACGCCGTGCTTTTCGCACAGCGCCTTGCGGCCCTCGTCCTTCGGGTCGAGCACGGTGACGCGCGACCTGTCGTACTTCAGATGCCGCTCGAGCAGGGGCAGCGTCCCTTTGCCGATCGAGCCGAAGCCGACCATGACGATCGGTCCGGTGATGGCGGCGTAAACGGGCCAGTCGGTCATCGTGAAGTCACTCCAGTCTGCGGGCGTGATATCCGCCATAGGCGACAAACGGAAGGGGGGGCGGGGCCCGCGCGCGGCCCGCCCCCCCCCCGCTGAAGTCGCTGTTTGGGGGGCGGCGCCCGCGGGGGCCGGGGCGCCGGCCCGGCG
>JBQCFB010000089.1:0-5952 GCA_051959715.1 Pseudolabrys sp. | reverse complement strand
TCCGCACCGTCCGCGGCGCGGGTTATTCCCTCGACGACCGGTTCGGCCGGGCGAACTGACCTTCCCGTCACCCTGAGGAGGCCGCGAAGCGGCCCTCGAAGGGTCTCTGATTCAGAGGTCCTTCGAGGCCCGCCTTCGGCGGGCTCCTCAGGACGACGGGCACCATCAGAAATCCATCTCCAGCGTGTAGAGCCCGCCCGAGAAGCGGTCGACCGTGTAGATGATGCCGCGCTCGTCGACATAGACGTCGTTGAGCTGCACCGCGCCGACCGGCGAGCCGGCGGGCGCCGGCGGCACGAAGGTCGCCACTTCCTTCGGCTGGTACGGATTGGAAATGTCGTAGGCGCGCATGCCGCCGTTGAAGAATGTGCCGAATACGATCTGGTCCGACTGGAAGGACGTCGGCACCGGCGTGTTCTCGTGGATGTTGTGCGCGCCGAAGCGGCCGCCGCGGTTCTTGTAGGCGTCGACCGGCGGCAACGGACAGGTCGAGATCGGGACGAGGTGCTCCTCGTCGCGCGCGTCGAGCACCCAGATCAGCTTCGGCCAGTCCTTGGCGTCGTTCTCGGTCGACTCGTCGGTGACCAGCATTAGATCGCGGTCGAACAGCGGCACGG
The DNA here is from genome assembly GCA_051959715.1 of Pseudolabrys sp. Classification (GTDB taxonomy): domain Bacteria; phylum Pseudomonadota; class Alphaproteobacteria; order Rhizobiales; family Xanthobacteraceae; genus Pseudolabrys. The sequence continues at coordinate 5,335 of JBQCFB010000089.1, read as the reverse complement.
CGGTGTGCATGAAGCCGGTATAGGGCGGCGAGTTGGTCCAGTGCGAGATGACCTTCGGATTCGCTTTGTCCTTGATGTCCATCACGAACATGCCGCCGTCGATGTAGCAGAGATAGAGACGGTCGGGCCGCTGCGGATAGACGTTGGTGTTGTGCGCGCGGTAGCCCTTGTCGAGCGGATGGCGCGGCGGCGGCTTGACGTTGTCGGTCGACGACGTTCCCGGCATCCACCAGCGGCCGACCTCGACCGGCTTGGACGGATTGCGCACGTCGATGCAGCGATAGAACTGGTCGTCGTTCGCATTGCTCGGCGTGAAGTCGGGCGCGCCCGACGCCATATGCACGTATTCGCCGTCGCAGAACCAGAGCTGGTGCACGCCGCGCGAATTCGCGCCCGAGCAGTCGAGGAAGGCGATCGAGCGCGGCTTCTCCGGGACCGATATGTCAAACAGTTCGAGGCCGGCCGGCTTCTGCTCGACCTTCTGGGTCTGGTACGCGACCGCCATGACGTCGCCCGCGACGTCGAGCGAATTCGAGCGCATGTGGGCCTGCGGCAGGTCGGTCTGCACCACGACCTTCGGATTGCGTGGATCGGTGACGTCGACGCCGGTGAAATTCTTCGGCGCGCTCTCATGCGCGATCCAGGCGATGCGGCGGCCGTCCTTGGCGAGCTGCACCGCGATGCCTTCGCCCATGCCGCCGAAGCCGCCGAGATTGTTCTGCGCGAGCAGCTTGAAATTCCAGGTGATCGGCTCGCCGCTCTTGTCGAGCGGATTATTGGCGGCGGACATTCGCGTCTCCTTGGTCACTTTCTTCTTTCACCCCTCCCCGCTGGCGGGGAGAGATCGATGTCCGAGCGAAACGAAGGAAATCGGGTGAGGGGCTTTAGCAGCAATTCCGAGCGGATCGACGCGCCCCCTCACCCGGCTCGCATTGCGCTGCGCTCAATGCTTGCCACCCTCTCCCCGCAGGCGGGGAGAGGGAAGCAACTCACCCCATCGCCTTCTTCATGAAGTCCTTGCGGAAAGCCGTTTTCCAGTCGGGCTCGGCCTTGATCTTCTTGGCCGCGAGCAGCACCTCGGCATGATGCTTCATGTACGGATCGAGATCGTCCGGCCAGCCGGGTCCGACTTCGACATTGGCGAGCGCCTTGGTGAAGGTCTCCTTCGACATCTTGTAGCCCTTCGACGTGTAGAAGGAGTAGATCGTGTCCGCGACCTTGGCCGGCTGCTCCTTGAAGTCCTTGGCGACGTCGAGCCACGCCTTCAGGTAGGCGACGATCGCATCCGGGTTCTTGTCGACGAATTCCGGAGTCGCCGCCATGAACACCGGCAGCTTGTCGAACGAGTAGAAGTCCTCCAGCGAGTTGGCGAGGCCTTCGGCTTCGGCGATGGCGTTGTACGGCTCGACATTGACCATGGCGTCGACGGTCTTCGCCGCCATCGCCGCGACCATGTCGTTCACGTTCATGCGCACTTCCTGGTAGTCGCCCTTCTTCAGGCCGGCCTTGGTGGCGATCTGGTCGACGAAGATGTTGCCGGTCGACGAGCCCGTCTGGTTGGCGACCTTCTTGCCGCGCAGGTCGGCGACCGTCTTGAGGCCGAGATCCTTGCGCGCCATGACGCGCGCGGTCTTGCCGACATATTCGATCTTGGCGATGGCGATCAGGCCGCCCTTCTCATGGCCGATGATGAAGGACGGACCGGCATAGGTGCCGAGATCGACCTGGCGCGCCACCTGCTGCTGCATGGTGAGGTTGCCTGACGGCACGGCGAATTCCTCGGCCTTGATGCCGTGCTTCTCCAGGTGCCCGGAATGGAGCAGGTAATAGGTCGGCATGCCCCACATGTTGGTCTGGTAGCCTTGCTTCACCGTCGTCTCGGCGAGCGCCGGACGCAGGCCGAAGCCGGCGGCGAGCATGCCGGCGCCGGTGGCGACCAGCGTTTGCCGGCGGGTCAGTCCCTTATTGGTCATCGTGATCCTCCCTCAGGTCGTTGCCTTGCCGTTCATCTTATGGAGTTCGTCGCCGCCCGGCTCATGGCCGAGCTGGGCAAGCAGATTTTTCTGCCATTCGAGAAATTCCGCACTCAGCGGATCGCGCGGGCGATCGAGCGGAATGCGGATATCGGCCTTCACTGTGCCGGGATGCGGCGACATCACGATCACACGGTCGGCGAGATAGACAGCCTCCGCGACGTTGTGCGTGACATAGATGACGGTCTTGCGCGTCTCGCGCCATACGTCGGCGAGCAGGCGCTGCATGTCGTCGCGCGTCAGCGCGTCGAGCGCGGCGAAAGGCTCGTCCATCAGCAGGACGGCGGGGTTGTAGGCCAGCGCGCGGGCAATGGCGACGCGCTGCTGCATGCCGCCGGAGAGATGATGCGGGTACGACGCCGTGAACTTCTCCAGCTTCACCAGCCGCAACTGCTCGCGCGCGATCGCTTCGCGTTCGGCCTTGGCGACGCCCTTCATCTCCAGGCCGAAGGCGACATTGCCGAGCGCGGTGCGCCACGGGAAAAGCTGCGCGAAATCCTGGAACACGACGCCGCGGTCCATGCCGTGGCCGGTCACGGCCTTGCCGCCGATCCGGATCTCGCCGGCGGCGGGCGTCAGGAAGCCGGCGATGATGTTGAGCAGTGTCGACTTGCCGCAACCGGACGGCCCGACGATGCACACGAACTCGGATGCGTCGACCTTGATGCTGACGTCCTTGACGCCGGGGACCTTGCCGCCGGGCGTATCGTAGACGAGCGTGACGCCGCTGATGTCGATCGGTAGCATTTGCGCTTATCCCTTCGCCATCCGGACCATGCCCCAGCGGTACACGGTCGCGCGTTCGATCGAGCCGAACACGAACCGCTCGAACGCGTAGCCGATGACGCCGATGACCACGAGCGAGGCCATCATGACGTCGGTCTGCAGGTATTCCTTGGAATCGAAGATGACCCAGCCAAGGCCGTAGTCGGAGGCGGCGATCATCTCCGCACCGACGACCGCGATCCACGAGCGCAGGAAGGCCTGGCGCATGCCGGTGATGATGAAGGGCGAGGCGCCGGGGACGATCACCTTCCAGAACAGCCGCTTCTCGTCAGCGCCCATGGCGCCGGCCGCGCGCAGCCACAGTGGATTGACCGAGCGCACGCCGGTCCAGGTGTTGAACAGCATCGGGAACGTCGCGGCGTAGAAGACGATGAGCACCGTCGTCAGGTTGCCGATGCCGAACCAGAGCATGAACAGCGGCACCAGCGCGAAGGACGGGATCGGCATCAGCGCGCTGACCAGCGGCAGAAGGAAATTTTCCACCGGCTTGAAGCGCGCCATCAGGATGCCGAGCGGCAGGCCGACCGCGATGGCGAGCGCAAAGCCGAGCAGCACGCGGTAGAGCGTCGCCGCGGCGTGTTGCACCATGGTGCCGTCGGCGAGCATACCATAGAGCGTCGTCAGCACGGTCGGGATTGTCGGCAGCAGCGCTTTCGGGAAGTAGCCGCTCATCGCGACGCCCTGATAGAAGGCCGCGGCTGCAATGAGCGAAAAGAGGCCGCGGATCAGGGTGCGCCGGAGTTGGGCATTGTCGGTCATGGCGTCAGCCCATCGTTCCCATCATGCCCCAGCGCACGACCGTATAATCCTCGATCTTCTGGAACACGTATTTCTCGAGACAGATGCCGATCACCGCGATGACGACGATGCCGGCCATCATCGCATCGGTGTTGAGGAACTCGCGCGCGCCGAAGATCAGCCAGCCGAGGCCCCATGGCACGGCAGCGAGCATCTCGACCGCGACCAGGATGCGCCAAGCCTGCGCCAGTCCCAGCCGCAAGCCCGTGAGGATATAGGGCAGGGCGCCGGGAAGGATCACGTGACGGAAAACGCGGCTGTCGTCGGCGCCCATCGCCAACGCCGAGCGCAGCCAGATTTCCTTGACCGCCTTCACGCCGGTCCAACTGTTGAAGATGATGGCGAACATGGAGACGAAGGCGACGAGCAGCACGGCCGACACCTCGCCCGGTCCGAACCACAGAAGGAACAGCGGCGCATAGGCGAGGCCGGGGATCGGCGCGAGAATCGAGACGAGCGGCAGGAGGATGTCCTCCGCGCGCCGCGACCGGCCCATCAGCACGCCGATGGTGACGCCGATGATGGCGGCGAGCCCGAAGCCCGCCAGCAGGCGCACCAGTGTCTCGATTGCATGGTGCGGCAGGATGCCGGAGACGGTGAGATCGACGAAGGAGTGGGCGACGTCGCCCAACGTCGGAAACAGCTTGCGTGGGAAGACGCCGGCCCGCGCGACGGTCTCCCAGATGGCGCCGACCACGACAAACGGAAATGCATTGCGCGCGATCGCCAGGAGCCGATCGCTGCGCATCGTTGTCGGCGAGGCGCCAAGCGCCGCGGCATCGTGCATTGTGCCGCATCCTCCCCTTCATTTGTACGGTGACGCTGCGGATTTCCGCCGCCGCGCCGCCGCAGGCTTTAGCCGCCCTTTGACGTGAGAATAGTGCGCTTCCCGCAGCCGCGACAAGCGGTGCGCCGGGTGGGCCGCCGTGCATTGTTGCCGCCACTGGCGCGAATGCGACAGAACGGGTAAACGCCTCCGCAATCGCACGCCATTGGCGCGACAGTTGAAGGGGAGTTTCGGGATGTCGAAGAATGCAGGAAAGATCGGCTGGATCGGCGTCGGCCGCATGGGCTACCAGATGGTGGAGCGCCTGATTAAGGCGAACCACGACGTCGCCATCTGGAACCGCACCAAGTCGAAGGCCGAGCCGCTGGCGAAGCTGGGCGGCAAGATCGTCGACAACCTCGCCGACCTCGCCAACGTCGACATCCTGTTCGCCATCGTGTCGGAAGGCAAAGACCTCGAGGAGGTCTATTTCGGCAAGAACGGCGTCGTCACCAATGCCAAGGGCAAGCTGCCCAAGATCTTCGTCGACTGCTCGTCGATCTCGGTCGACGACTCGGTGCGCATTCGCACCCGCCTGAAGGAGCACGGCGTTGAGTTCGTCTGCGCCCCGGTCTCCGGCAACGGTCTCGTCATCAAGGCCGGCAAGCTGTCGTCGGTCGTCTCCGGTCCGGAAGCTGCGGCCAAGCAGGCCATGCCGATCATCGAGGTGTTCGCGCCGCGCGGCGTCTCCTATGTGGGTGACGGTGAGCTCGCGCGCATCTGCAAGATCGCGCACAACGTCATGCTCGGTGTCGTCATCGAGAACCTGATCGAGATCACGCTGCTCGCCAACAAGATGGGCGTGCCGCGCCACGCCTTCCTCGCCTTCATGAACAACGGCGTCATGGGCTCGATGTTCACCGCCTACAAGACGCCGGCGCTGGTCAATCTC
>JBQCFB010000088.1:0-10043 GCA_051959715.1 Pseudolabrys sp. | reverse complement strand
GATCGCCGCGCGCAGCCGCTCGATCGCCGAGCTCATCTCGCCGGAGACGGCGACGCCGGCGGCGCCGGGCTCGGCCGTGTGGTCGTAGACGGTGGTCGAGAGCCAGTCTTCAAGTTCCGTGTAGAAGCGGTTCTGCGCCTGGCTCGATTGCAGGTCGAGGAAGCCGAGCACCAGCGAGCCGGCAAGGCCGAACAGCGAGGACGAGAACGAGATGCCCATGCCGCTCAAGGGAGCCGCGAGGCCCTCGCGCAGGGAGTCGAACATGGTGCCGGCGTCGCCGCCGGTCTTCAGGTTCTGGATGACGCCGCCGACCGAGCCGACCGTCTCGATCAGGCCCCAGAACGTGCCGAGCAGGCCGAGGAACACGAGCAGGCCGGTCATGTAGCGGCCGATGTCGCGCGCCTCGTCGAGACGGGTGGCGATGGAGTCGAGGATGCCGCGCATCATCTGCGCCGAGATCGCCATGCGGCCGACGCGGGAGCCGAGGATCGCCGCCATCGGCGCGAGCAGCACCGGCGGGCGCTCGACGGCGAGGCCGGGGTCGGCGAGGCGGAAATTGTTGACCCAGGATATCTCGGGGTAGAGCCGGACGACCTGGCGGAAGGAGAGCACGATGCCGATGGCCAGCACGCCAAGGATCAGCGTGTTCAGGCCCGGATTGGCCATGTAGGCGACCTGGATCTGCTTGTGCAGCAGGAAGGCCACAAGCCCGCCCAGGACGATGAAAACCAGCATCCGGAACAGGAAGATGCGGGGCGAGGAGAGCTTGAGCGGGTCGATGTCTTTTTTGGCCATGGACGTGAGAATGCTCGCTCGGATCGGCGAATCGATAATGGCACAGACGCGCGACAAGGCCATAGCGTCCGGCTGCGGCAACCAAGGGTAAAACCGCCGATTGAGTTGAAAATGCGTCGGTATCTCTGTCCCCCGCTCCGTGATCGGGCGATCCGGGGGCAGGGCGTGCAACGGTGGGCCGTCAGGCCTCCTTGAGGATGCGCACCAGTTCCTTCTGCATCGTCTCGTTGCCGGCGACGATATGGCCCTTGGCGAGCATCTCGTCGGCGCCGTCGCAGTCGGAGACGTAGCCGCCGGCTTCGCGCACCATCAGCAGCCCGGCCGCCATGTCCCAGGGCTGGATGTCGCGTTCCCAGTAAGCGTCCAGACGCCCCGCCGCGACCCAGGCGAGGTCGAGCGCTGCGGCGCCGAAGCGGCGGAGGCCCGCAACCTTCTCCTGTACCGCTCCGGTCTCGCGCTGGCCGCGCTTGATGTCGCCGCGGCCGATATGCGGCAGGCCGCATGCGATGACGGCGTCGGCGAGGCGCTTGCGGGCGGCGACGCGGATGCGCTGGTCGTTGAGGAAGGCGCCCTTGCCGCGCTCGGCAACGAACAGTTCCTCGTTGGCAGGATTGTAGACGAGGCCCGCGACCATCGTGCCTTCGCGCTCGAGGCCGATCGAGACGGCGAACTGCGGGATTCCGTGCAGGAAGTTCGTCGTGCCGTCGAGCGGATCGACGATCCAGGTATGGGTCTTGTCGGCGCCCTCGCGCACGCCGCCTTCCTCGCCGAGGAAACCGTAGCCCGGCCGCGCCTTGGACAGTTCGGCGTAGAGCGTCTCCTCGGCACGGCGGTCGGCCGCCGAGACGAAGTTCGCCGGCCCCTTCATCGAGACCTGGAGCTTCTCGACCTCGCCGAAATCGCGTTTGAGGGCGCGCCCCGCCTTGCGGGCGGCGGCGATCATTACGTTGAGCAGTGCGGAATGGGCCATGGCGGCTGCGGTCTGCCTGTGGGGCGCTCTGTCGTCAAGAGCGCGGCGCTTTCAGCGTCGACATCCACCTGTCGGCCGCCTTCTGGGCGGCGTCGCGGACGGCCTGCGGTTGCTTCGAGGCGAAGAGGTCGAGTTCGGGATCGCCGGCGCCGGCGGCCTTGGCGACGAGGTGCCACTTGATTGCCGCCGTCGGGTCGGCGGGCATGCCGCGCCCGGCCATCAGGATGCGCGCCAGGCGGTCCTGCGCGATTGCATTGCCGCGCTGCGCCGCCCGCTGAAAGACCTGCGCGGCGGCCGCTTCGTTCTTGGCGGTGCCGGTGCCGTTGAACTGGGCGATCGCGAACTCGACCATGGCGTCGACATTGCCGCCGATCGACGCGCTGGCGAGCAGGCTCGCCGCCTTCGTGGCGTCCTTGGGTACGCCGCGGCCTTCCTTGTACAGCGTGGCGAGCGCGTATTGCGCCTCCGGGCTGCCGGCGCGCGCGGCATTCTCGAACAGGGAGGCGGCGCGGCCGAAATCCTGCGGCACGTCGCGGCCCTCGAGGCACAGCAGGCCGAGGTCGTAGGCGGCGAGCACGTGACCGAGCTTGACCGCCTGCTCGAGCAGCTTGACTGCCTGCTGATGGTCGGAGAGGCCGCCGCGTCCGGCGATGTTGAACATGGCCAGGCTGAACATGGCATTGGGATCGCCGTGCTCGGCGCCGAGCTTGTACCATTGCGCGGCCTTGGCATCGTCCAGCGGAACGCCGAGGCCCTGCGAATAAAGCTCGCCGAGAAGCGTCATCGCCGCGGCGTCGTTCTGCGCGGCGCGCTTTGCCGCCTCGTTGAACGCTGTCAGATAATACCCGCGCTCATAGGCGCCGTAGGCGAGGTCGACGGCCGGCTGCGGCTGCGCGGCCGGGGCGGGCGCCGCGGGCGGCGGCGCTTTCGGCTGCGCCAGCACGGGCGTTGAAAGCGCCATCATGACGACGGCAAGGGCGGCCGCGCGTTTCATGCCGCGCCCTCGGGCAGGCGCAGGTCGCGCATGGCGGCCGCGACGTTCGCGGCCGGGTCGCGCCACAGCCAATCGCCGAGCGCGACGAAGTCGGCGCCGGCGGCGACGAGCGGGGCGACGTCCTCGAGGCCGCCGGCATAGGCGATGCACGGCGCCTCGAACACTTCGGCCCACCAGCCGACGCGCTCCTCGATCAGATCGAAGGCGGGCCGGTGACCGTCGCGGTCGGGCTCGCCGAACATGACGTAGTCGGCGCCCTGCTCGGCGGCGAGCATGGCGTCGTGACGCGTGTCGAGCCCGCCGCAGCCGGCGATGCGGTCCGGTTTGAGCAGGGCGCTCGCTTCGACGAAGGCGTCGGCGCCGGTCATGTGCGCACCGTCGGCGCCCGCACGCGCGACGAGGTCGGGATGGCCGTCGAGGACGAGGGCCGCGTCGTGGCGCTGCGCCACGGGCGCAAGCTCCTTGACGCGATTGATCTGGCCGCGCTCGTCGCCGGGCGCGAGCCGCAGCAGCACGGCCGCCACGTCGCCGCCCGCGAGCGCCGCCTCGAGCGGACCGGCGAACGCGGCCGCGTCCTCGATCGCGGGCGTCACGAGGTAAAGGCGCGGCTGCGGCCGCGGCTCGGCATGCTTCGGACGGGAGGCCATGGTCCCCGGATGGTAGCGCAATCGGGCGGAAAATTGACCGGCAGGAGCGGCCGGCACCCCGCCACCTAGCGGGCGGCGGGCGAGCCCGCAAGCGCCGCGGCGACGCGGGCAATGACCGGGTCCCAGTCGCCCTCCGGCCCCTGCCGGAAGAGGCGCGCGGTCGGGTACCAGGGATTGTCCTCGCGGGCGATCAGCCAGCGCCAGTCCTGGATGTGCGACAGCAGCACCCAGAGCGGCTTGCCGAGGCTGCCGGCGAGATGCGCGACGGCGGTGTCGACGGCGATGACGAGGTCGAGCGCGGCGATGGCCGCGGCGGTGTCGGCGAAGTCGGCAATGGCGTCATCGAGCCGCAGGATCGGCAGTGCGCCGAGGGCGCCGAGATCGGCGTCGCGGTATTCGCGCTGCAGGCTGACGAAGGACGTTCCCGGCACGTCGAGCAACGGCTTCAGCCGCGAGAGCGCGATGGAGCGATTGTGGTCGTTCTTGTGGCTCGGTTTCCCCGACCACACCAAGCCGATGCGCCGCGGGCCGGGTTGCGGCAGACGCGCGCGCATGCGCTGAACGCGATCGGATGGGGCGAACAGGTACGGCACGTCGGCAGGGACCGTGTCGATGCGCGTGCCGAAGGCGAGCGGCAGGCTCATCAGCGGACAGTGCACGTCGAAGGCCGGCAGCGGCGTGCCCTTGTTGAACACGGTGACGCCCTCGGCGTGCGCCCCGAGCAGCGGCATCAGGCTGTCCGGCAATTCGAGCAGGACGCGCGCGCCGCGCGCCTTCACCAGCGGCAGGTAGCGCAGCATCTGGATCGAATCGCCGAAACCCTGCTCGGCGTGCAGCAGGATGGTCTTGCCGGCTATGTCGCCGCCTTGCCACTGCGGCTGCGCGAAGCCGCGCGGGGTGAGCTCCGTCGCGCCGCGCCAGCGCCATTCGTAATCCGCAAGGCCCTTCTCGTAGTCGCCGAGCGCCAGCGCGAGCAGCGCCTTGTTCCAGTGCGCCTCCGGCAGGTTCGGATCGATGGCGATCGCCTGCTCGAAGCTCGCCATCGCCTCGTCGGTGCGGCCGAGATAGCGCAGCGCGCTGCCGCGATTGACCAGCGCGAAGGCGAAGGGCTTCGCCGCGACGGCGGCGTCGTAGTCCTTCAGCGCGTCCTCGTGGCGGTTGAGCTCGATCAGCGCATTGCCGCGATTATTGTGCGCCTCGACATAATCGGGGTCGAGCGTCAACGCGCGCTCGAAGCTCTTGAGCGCTTCCTCGTGCCGGCCGAGCGCCTGCAACGCGTTGCCGCGATTGTTGAAGCCGTAGGCGAAGTCCGGCTCCATCGCCAGCGCGCGCTCGTATTCGGCGAGCGCCTCGGCGTGGCGGCCCATCTGGTAGAAGACGTTGCCGCGCGCGACGACGGCGTCGGTGAAGTCCGGCTTCAGCGCCAGCGCGCGGTCATAGGCGGCGAAGGCCTCGTCGTAGCGTTTCAGGTCGCGCAGCACGACGCCGCGATTGGCATGGGTCTCGTGATCGTTCGGCGTCAGCGCCAGCACGGCGTCGTAGGCCGCGAGCGCCTCGGGCAATCGCTCGCGCAGGCGCAGGCGGTGGCCGCGCTCCTTGAGCGCGACCGGATGCCGCGGCGCGATCTTCAAGGCCGCATCGAAGGCTGAGAGCGCGTCGTCGTCGCGCTTCATCGCGACGAGGCACTGCCCGCGATTGACATGCGCGTCGGCGTAGAGCGGATTGAGCGCCAACGCCTGGTCGTATGCCGCGAGCGCATCGTCGAGACGTCCGAGCTCGGTCAGCGCGTTGCCGCGATTGTTGAGCGCCTCGGGATAGGCGGGGCGCAGGCGCAGCGCGCGATCATAGTCTGCAAGCGCGTCCTCGCCGCGCCTGAGCGCGCGCAGCGCATTGCCGCGGCCATTATACGCTTCCGCGTAGTCCGGCTTGAGCGCGATCGCGCGGTCGCAGGCTTCCATCGCCTCGTCGTGGCGCGCCAGAACCGACAGCACGATGCTGTAATTGGAATAGGCCGCCGGAACGTTGGCGTTGGCGCGCAAGGCCGCCGCGATCAGCTTGAGGGCTTCGGCCGGCTGACCCTGCTGATGCTTGAGGACGCCATAGAGGTGCAGCGCGTCGAAATGGTTTGGCGCGGCGCGCAGCGCCTCGGCATAGAGCGCCTCCGCCGCGGCGAGTTCGCCGCGCTGGTGATGGCCGGCGGCGCGGCGCACCAGTTCGTTGATATCGGTCGGAGGAAGGGGCTGCGGCTCGGCCATGCGGCTTGATCGTTGCGCTGCTCTGGGACGGTCGGAACGCAACGCGGGCGGCATCGGTAGGCCGCGAATCGTTAGTGCGAGGTTAGTCCGGCGGAGCACGTCGCTGCAAAAGCGAAATCGCCGGGCGAAGGCCCGGCGATCCGCGTCGTTTCGAAGCCGGCCCGTCCGCTTCACGGCATCGGGATGGGCCCCATGTCCTTCGGCACCTTGTAGCCGCGCTGCACCGCCGGGCGGGCGGCGATGGTCTCGTACCAGCGCTTCACGTTCGGATACTGCTTCATGTCGATGGTCTGCCACTCGAAGCGGGAGATCCACGGCCACAGCGCGATGTCGGCGATCGAGTATTCGTCGGCGACGAAATTGCGGCCATCGAGCTGCGTGTTGAGCACCTTGTAGAGGCGGTGCGCCTCCTTCAGGTAGCGTTCCTCGGCATAGGGCGCCTTGCCCTTGTTGTATTTCACGAAGTGGTGGACCTGGCCGAGCATCGGGCCCGGGCCGCCCATCTGCCACATCAGCCATTCGATGACCTTGTAGCGGCCGGTGCCCGACTTCGGCATCAGCTTGCCGGTTTTGTCGGCGAGGTAGATGAGGATCGCACCCGACTCCATCAGCGACATGCCGGTCTCGGTGTCGACGATCGCCGGGATTCGGTTGTTCGGCGCGATCTTGAGGAACGCGGGCGCGAACTGCTCGTCCTTGGAGATGTCGATGGCGTGCACGTTGTAGGGCAGGCCCAGCTCTTCCAATGCGATGGAGACCTTGCGGCCGTTGGGCGTAGTCCAGGTGTACAGGTCGATCACGGGCGGTTGTCCTCGCAAGGGGTGGGAACCGGGAACGGGGTGGGCGGGCCGGGCGTTTTCCCGGCCGAAGTTCCAATAGAGGAGGCGACCATGAAACTCAATGTCCTCGGCCTTGTCCTGGCCGCATCGGCGTTCACTTCGCTCGCGGCGAGCGCTCAAACCACCGTGATCGAGCACCGCGACGATGCGGCGGTCGTCGTCGAGCACGATCAGCCGGCGGCGTCCGTGACGGTGAAGGAGCGCGGCGGTCTGCTCGGCACCGAGAAGACCACCAAGAAGATCGAGACCACCGGCGACGGCTGCACCACCAAGACGGTGCATCGCGACAACATCGTCGGCTCGCAGACGACCCGGAAGACGAACTGCGACTGATCGCATCCTTCGCGATGTGAAAAGGCCGCGCTCTTTCGGGCGCGGCCTTTGTATTGGCAAGGACGAAGAAGCGGTGAGATTTAAGCCGCCTTCTTCTCCATGTCCGCAGCCCACTGTCCGAGCGCGGCGAGGCTGTTCATCCTGGCCCTGTGCGCAAACGCGCGCTGGCCGGCGGCGACGTTCTCCGCCTTGCCCGACCACGCCTTCTGCGGCGCCGCCTGCAGCGCGCGGCCGTAGGAGAAGGTCAGGCCCCACGGCAGGCCGCCGATCTTGTTCATGGCGTCGAGATGCGCGGTGGCCTCCTCGTCCGACTGGCCGCCGGAGAGGAACGCGATGCCCGGCACGGCGCCCGGCACGCAGGTCTTCAGGAGCTTCACCGTCTTCTCGGCGACCTCCTGGACGGACGCCTTCTTCGCGCTCTTCTTGCCGGCGATCGCCATGTTCGGCTTGAGCACCATGCCCTCGAGCGCGACCTTGGCGATGAACAGCTCGCGGAACGTCTCCTGAAGCACGAGCTCGGTGACGGCGTAGCAGCGGTCGATGTCGTGATCGCCGTCCATCAGCACTTCCGGCTCGACGATCGGCACGATCTGCGCGGCCTGGCACAGCGCCGCATAGCGCGCGAGCGCATGCGCGTTGGCGTGGATCGCGGTGTAGCTCGGAATGCCGTTGCCGATGTCGATCACCGCGCGCCACTTGGCGAAGCGCGCGCCCTGCTCGTAGTACTTGGCGAGGCGGTCGGCGAGCTTGTCGAGGCCGATGGTGATGAGCTCGCCGGGGCAGTTCGGCAGCGGCTTGGTGCCTTCGTCGACCTTGATGCCGGGGATCGCGCCCATCTGCTCGATCACCTTGACCAGCGGCGTGCCGTCCTTGGCCTTCTGCCAGATGGTCTCGTCATAGAGGATGACGCCTGAGATGTGGTTCTTCATCGCCTCGGCGGTGCGGAACATCATCTCGCGGTAGTCGCGGCGGCTATCCTCCGTCGACTCGACGCCGATGGCGTCGAAGCGCTTCTTGATGGTGCCCGAGGATTCGTCGGCGGCGAGGATGCCCTTGCCGGGCGCGACCATGGCGCGCGCCACCTTGTTCAGTGCGTCGAGATTCATGCTTCCCTCCATCGTCATCGCTTTTCCTACGCATGATCTGGTCCGAAAACCGGTTCCCACTTTTCGGGATCATGCGGCGCATCGCCCCCTCGGGATGCTGTTCGTGCCTATTTTACTCTCAGGACTTCCACGCCGGGCAGGGCCTTGCCTTCGAGCCATTCGAGGAAGGCGCCGCCGGCGGTCGAGACGTAGGTGAAACGGTCGGCGGCCCCCGCCGCGTTGAGCGCAGCAACGGTGTCGCCGCCGCCCGCCACCGTGACAAGCTTCCCGGCCTTCGTCAGTTCCGCCGCCGCTTCCGCGACCGCGACGGTGCCGGTATCGAACGGCTCCATCTCGAAGGCGCCGAACGGGCCGTTCCACAGCAGCGTCTTGGCCCGCGCCAGCACCGAGACGACCTGCTCGACCGACTTCGGGCCAATGTCGAGGATCATCTCGTTCGGGCCGACCGCATCGACCGGCACGGCGCGCGACGGCGCATGGGCCTCGAATTTCTCGGCAACGACGGCGTCGACCGGCAGCACGATCTCCTTGCCGGCGGTTTTCGCCTTGGCGAGGATCTCCAGCGCGGTCTTCGTGAGATCACCCTCGGCAAGGCTTTTCCCAACCGCCTTGCCTTGCGCGAGCAAGAACGTGTTCGCCATGGCGCCGCCGATGATCAGCGCGTCGACCTTGGCGAGCAGGTTGCCGAGCAGGTCGAGCTTGGTCGAGATCTTGGCGCCGCCGACGATCGCGGCGACCGGGCGCTGCGGATGCTCGAGCGCCTTGCCGAGCGCGTCGAGCTCGGCCTGCATCGAGCGCCCCGCATAGGCGGGCAGCTTGTGGCCGAGACCTTCGGTCGAGGCGTGCGCGCGGTGCGCCGCCGAGAAGGCGTCGTTGACCCACATGTCGCCAAGCCTGGCGAGCGCATCGACGAAGGCCGGATCGTTCTTCTCTTCGCCGGCGTGGAAGCGTGTGTTCTCGAGGCAGAGGATGTCGCCCTGCTTCATCGCGGCGACGGCGCTCTCGGCAGCCTCGCCGATGCAGTCGTCGGCAAACTTCACCGGGCGCTTGATGACGCGCGCCACTTCCGCCGCGACCGGCCTGAGCGAGTTCTTCGCGTCGCGGCCCTTCGGCCGGCCGAAATGCGAAAGCAGGATGACCTTGGCGCCCTTGTCGGCGAGCTCGGTGAGGGCAGGGGCGACACGTTCGATGCGGGTGGCGTCGGTGACGACGCCGTTGTCGACAGGCACGTTGAGGTCGACGCGGACGAGGACGCGTTTGCCCTTCACGTCGACGTGGTCGAGGGTACGGAAATTGGCCATGCGGGAGTGTCCGTTACCCTCATCCTTCGAGACGCGTCGCTAAACGCGACGCTCCTCAGGATGAGGGCCGAAATTTGAAGTCCTCGTCCTGAGGAGTCGGCCGCTAGGCCGGCGTCTCGAAGGACGAGGACGGTCGATCAGATCAGCTTGCCCATCGCCACGGCCGTGTCGGCCATGCGATTGGAGAAGCCCCATTCATTGTCGTACCAGGACATCACGCGCACGAGCGTCCCGTCCATGACCTTGGTCTGGTCCATGTGGAAGATCGACGAGTGCGGGTCGTGGTTGAAGTCGAGCGACACGTTCGGATCGTTGGTGAAGGCCAGGATGCCCTTCAACTGCTGCTCGGCCGCGCGCTTCACCGCGCCGTTGATCTCGTCCTTGCTCGTGCCCTTCTTGGCGACGAACTTGAAGTCGATGACCGAGACGTTCGGCGTCGGCACGCGG
Organism: Pseudolabrys sp.; assembly: GCA_051959715.1. Taxonomy (GTDB): domain Bacteria; phylum Pseudomonadota; class Alphaproteobacteria; order Rhizobiales; family Xanthobacteraceae; genus Pseudolabrys. Next base: position 356 of record JBQCFB010000088.1, on the reverse strand, counting down.
ATCGAGACGCCGTCGAGCTTGCCATTGAGCTCCGGCAGGACGAGGCCGACGGCCTTCGCCGCGCCGGTCGAGGTCGGGATCATGTTCAGCGCCGCGGCGCGCGCCCGGTAGAGATCCTTGTGGTAGGTGTCGAGCGTCGGCTGGTCGCCGGTGTAGGAGTGGATCGTCGTCATGAAGCCCTTGTCGATGCCGACCGCATCGTTGAGGACCTTGGCGACCGGCGCCAGGCAGTTGGTCGTGCACGAGGCGTTCGAGACGACCTTGTGATCCTTGGTCAGCTTGTCGTGGTTGACGCCGAACACGACCGTCATGTCGGCGCCGTCGGCCGGAGCCGAGACGAGGACGCGCTTGGCGCC
>JBQCFB010000087.1:0-6987 GCA_051959715.1 Pseudolabrys sp. | reverse complement strand
GTCGGTGAAGGCGGCCGGCAGGTCGGGTCCGAGGGCGACGCGTGCGGCGCCTGTGAGCGTCGCGAAGTCGACGATCATCTCCGGCTTCTCCTCGTCGGCGAGCGACAGCGCGTCGGCGAGGATGAGGCGGCCTTCGGCGTCGGTGTTGCCGATCTCGACTGTGAGGCCCTTGCGGGAGCGGAAGATGTCGCGCGGCCGGAAGCTCGCCCCCGACACCGAATTCTCCACCGCCGGGATCAGCACGCGCAGCCGCAGCTTCAGCTTTCGAGACATGATCATATGCGCGAGCCCGAGCGCGGTCGCTGCGCCGCCCATGTCCTTTTTCATGTTCAGCATGGACGCGTTGACCTTGAGGTCGAGTCCGCCCGTGTCGAAGCAGACGCCCTTGCCGACGAGCGTCACCTTGGGGTCGCCCGCCTTGCCCCAGGTGAAGTCGATCAGGCGGGGCGCGCGCGGCGAGCCCATACCGACGGCGTGAATCAGCGGGAAGCTCTTCTCGATCTCGGCGCCGATGGTGACGGCGAACTTCGCGCCGTGCTCGGCTGCGACCTTGCGCGCCGCGTCCTCGAGATCCTGTGGGCCGAGGTCGTTCGACGGCGTGTTGATGAGGTCGCGCGCGAGGAAGGTGGCCTCGGCCATGCGGCTCAGATCCTCGCCGTCGACGCCGTCCGGCACGACGAGCTTGACGTCGCGCGTCTCGCCCTTGCGGTAGCGCGTGAACTGGTAGCTCGCGAGCGCGAACGACAGCGCGGCGAGGCGTGCATCGTGCGGCGCCTTGGCGAAGCGGTAGGTACCGGGCGGCAGCAGCGGCACGAGCGCTGCGGCGCGGACTTGGTCCTTCACCGGTGCATCCACCGCCTCGATGCCGAACAGGATGCCGCCAATGCCGCCATCTGCTCCCTGCACGATGAGATGCTTGCCTGCTTTCGGCTGGAAGCCGGCCGCCTTGACGAAGGCCTGCTCGCGCGCGTCGAGCACCTTGCTCGCCTCGGTGTAATTGGCCTCGTTGACGAACAGGATCGGGATTGCCGGTGTCGTGCCGGCTTTCACGTAGACGGGATGCATTGTCACTCCGCGGCGTCGCGCATTGAGGGTTTCGGCATGAAGCCGTCGCGCGTCTGCGGCAGCTTCCAGCCGAGCATCTTCCCGGCAACGAGCGTGCGCAGCACCTGCGCCGTTCCGCCGCCGATCGTGAACATGCGCACGTCGCGCGCCATTCTCTCCAGCGGGAAGGCGCGGCCGTAGCCGCGTGCGCCGAACATCTGCAACGCGTCGTTGACGATTCTGATCGCGCTCTCGGAGGCCATGATCTTCGCCTGCGCGGCCAGCATCGGGTCGGGGAAGGCGCTGCCGTCCGGTCCCTTCGAGCGCGCCGCCGTGTAGAGCATCAGCCGCGAGGCGGTGAGGGCCACCTGCATGTCGGCGAGCATCCATTGCAGGCCCTGGAATTCGCCGATCGGCCGGCCGAACTGCTCGCGCGTCTTGACCCAGTCGAGTGCGTGCTCGAGCGCGCCGGCGGCAATGCCCATCGCCACTGTGCCGGCGCCGACGCGCTGGCTGTTATAGGCGTTCATCAAATCGGCGAAGCCGCGGCGGAAACCGGAGGGCGGCATCACCACCATGTCCGCGGGCACTTCGAGGTCCTCGAAGGCGAGCTCGCCTTCGGGCATGCCGCGCAGGCCCATCGTCTCCTCGCGCCTGACGAAGCGGAGGCCCTTCGTCTCGTCACGCACGGCAAGGAAGCCGCCGACGCCGAGATCAGCGCCGCTCTCGTCGAACACGCGCGCGAAGATGAGGTGTAGCCGCGACACGCCGGCGCCGGTGATCCAGTGCTTGCGGCCGTTGATGATGAAACGGTCGCCATGTCTCTCGGCGCGCGTCGTCATCGCCATGGCGTCGGAGCCGGCGTCCGGCTCGGTGATGCAGATGGCTGGCTTGTCACCCTGGAGCACGAGGGAGGCGGCGAGCTTCTTCTGCGGCTCGCTGCCGTAGGCCATCACCGTCGAGATCGCGCCCATATTGGTCTCGACCACGATACGGGCGGTGACGGTGCAGGCCTTTGCCACCTCCTCGGTGACCAGCACGGCGTCGAGGAAGGAGCGATCCTGCCCGCCATAGGCCTTTGGAATGGTCATGCCGACGAAGCCGGCGTCGGTCAGCGCCTTGACCATGTCCCAGGGATACTGGCCCTCGGCGTCGATGGCCGCGGCGCGGGGCCGCACGACCTTGTCGGCGAAAGCACGGGCGCGGGCCTGGAGTTCGAGCTCGGCCGGGAGGAGAAACGGGTCCATAGGGCCGTTATAGCCTCCGGCGGGCCTACCGGCGAGGCTCGGGGCTGCGCCGTTAACCACCCGTTAGGGTTAACCTTTTATTGCAGGGTGACCGGCCTCTTAGCCCCCGGACCCGAATGCCGCTTCGCGCCCAGCGTCTCATCGCCAGCACTACCGTCGCCGTCGCGCTGGCGCTCACCGTCGCCGGCTGCAACACGACGAATGGCCCGGAGACCACCGGCTCCATCGGCCTGTCGAGCATGGCCAGCGCGCCGCGCACGGAAAGCGACTGGCGTTCATCGCTCGACACCTGGGGCCAGCGCTACCGCGAGAACCCGACCGACGCCGCCGCGGCGATTGCTTATGCGCGGGCGTTGCGCGCCACGGAGCAATACACGCAGGCCGTCGCCGTGCTCGAGCAGGCGACGATGCGCAATCCGAAATCGATGCCACTGCTCGGCGCCTATGGCCGCGCGCTCGCCGACACCGGCCAGTACGCGCAGGCGCTCGAGGCGCTCGACAAGGCGCACACGCCCGACAATCCCGACTGGCGTGTCCTCAACGCCGAAGGCGCGGTGCTCGATCAGATGGGCCGCCATGCCGAGGCGCAGCGCCACTACGAGGCGGCGCTGAAGATCGTGCCGGGCGAGCCGTCGATCCTGTCAAATCTCGGCCTGTCCTATGCGCTCACCAAGCGCCTGAAGCAGGCGGAGGCGACCTTGCGCCAGGCCGCGCAGACTCCGAACGCCGGCCCGAAGGTGCGGCAGAACCTCGCGCTCGTCGTCGGTCTCGAGGGCCGCTTCGACGAGGCCGAGCGCATTGCGCGCGCCGACCTGCCGCAGGCGGAGGCGGATGCCAATGTCGGCTATCTGCGCGAGATGCTGGCGCAGCAAAAGGACTGGAAGAAGCCCGGCCGCACCATCAAGATCAGGCCCGACGCCGGGACGTGAGGCGGGGCCGCGACGAACGAAAAAGACCGCCCCTCGGGGCGGTCTTTCGCTTTTCGGCTGATGCGTCTCAGCGCTGCGGGCCGGCTTTCGCCCAGTATTCCGTAGCGGCCTTGCTTGCCTGGAGCGCGCCGAGCGTCTCGTAGCCGGGCGCCATCGAGGCATCGGTGCCGGCCATGACCTGGTGGTGGTCGATGTTGAGGAGGCGGAGCCAGCTCTGCTGCCCGAGCGTCAGCCCGATCATGCAGCCGATCTCGACCAGCTCCGGCTCGCTGAAGTGCTTGTGCAGGCGGTCCCAGAACGCGTCGTCGGTGTTGAGATGCCAGACGATGGCCTCGGCATAGGCGAGCACCGCCTTCTGCTTGTCGGTGAAGCGGCTCGACTTCTCGAAATTCAGGAGATCGAGTACGTGGTCCTCGATCTGGCCCATCTTGTTGATCGTCTTCACCGAGCGCTGGTTGCCGCAATATTCGCACTGCACCGATCGCGAGACGTAGAGGCGGGCGAGCTCCTTCAGGTCGTGCTCGGCGACGCCGTTATGAAACAGGTCGCGCCAGGAATTGGCGAAGAACCAGAACGCGGCCTTGACGTGCGCGCGCACCGCGGTGCTCTCCGGGCGTGGCGTGCCCTCGCGCTGGCAGCGCTCCATTTCCTTGCGCATGTCGGCGTCCATCTTCTCGAGCGGGACGTAGCTGATGCGTTGCTTGGCCATTGGCGTTCTCCCTTGACGGCGTGGTCGCAGCCTAGGCGCGGCCACGGGGACCTGCTATCGTAAAATCACGATAGGGGTATCGGCAATGGCGAAGGCCCGGACGGACTGGGACAGCCGTATCGGCAGGCGTCTCACCTTGCGCGATCTGCACGTCCTTTCCTCGGTCGCGCGCTGGGGTAGCATGGCGAAGGCCGCCGCGCACCTGTCGACCACCCAGTCGGTCGTATCGGACGCGATCGCCAGCCTCGAGAGCGCGCTCGGCGTGCGCCTGTTCGACCGCAGCGCCAAGGGCGTCGAACCGACGATCTATGCCAGGACCCTGCTCAAGCGCACGGACGTCGTGTTCGACGAACTGCGCGCCGGGGTGAAGGACATCGAGGCGCTGGCGTCCTCCACCGCCGGCGAGGTGCGCATCGCCTGTCCGGAGTTCCTCGCCGGCGGCCTCATCCCCGACGCCGTCGACGGCTTCTCGCGCCTCTATCCGGATATCGTCTGCCGCGTCACCGATGCGGACGCGACGACGCTCGAATTCCGGCAGATCCAGGAGCGCAGCATCGATCTGATGGTGGCGCGCATCCCGGCGTCATTCTCGGATGACGATCTCAGCGTCGAGAGCCTGTTCGACGACCCGCACGTGATCGTGGTCGGCGCCAAGAGCCCATGGGCGAGCCGCCGCAACGTCACGCTGGCAGATCTCGCCGGCGAGCCGTGGATCATCCCGGCTTCGCTGATCGTGCGCGATATCCTTGCCGAGGCGTTCGAGGCGGAGAAGCTGAAAGTCCCGGAAGGGCGGATCGTCTCGTCCTTCGTGCTCATGCGCAATCATCTGCTGGCGACCGGCCGCTTCCTCACGGTGTTGCCTGTTTCGGTCCTGCAATACAACGCCCGGCAATGGGGGCTGCGCGCGCTGCCGATCACGCTCGGCGGCCGGCCGCGTCCGATCGCGATCATCATGCTGAAGAACCGCAGCGTCAGCCCGGCGGTACGGCTGTTCGTCGAGCATCTGCGCGCGACGGCGAAAAACTACCTGCAGCGCAGCGCCTGACGCGGCCGCCTACTTGAGCGCCATCACCTTGATGACGGCGGGCCCGAGGATGACCACGAACAGGACCGGCAGGAAGAACAGGATCATCGGCACGGTGAGCTTCGGCGGCAGGCCGGCGGCCTTCTTCTCCGCTTCCGACATGCGCATGTCGCGGTTTTCCTGCGCCATCGTGCGCAGCATGGTCGACAGCGGCGTGCCGTAGCGTTCCGCCTGCTGCAAGGCCATACACACCGATTTGACGCCGTCGAGATCGGTGCGCTTGGCGAGGTTCTCATAGGCCTGGCGGCGGTCGGGCAGGTAGGACAATTCCGCTGTCGTCAGCGTCAACTCTTCGGCCAGCGCCACCGACTGGCTGCCGACTTCCTCACTGACCTTGCGGAACGCCGCCTCGATCGACATGCCGGATTCGACGCAGATCAGGAGCAGGTCGAGCGTGTCGGGAAAGGCGCGCTTGATCGAAAGCTGTCGCTTCTGGATCTTGCTCTTGAGCAGCATCAGCGGCAGGTGCATGCCGAGATAGGCGGCGCCGATGCAGGCGCCGATCTTGATCGAGGTCGGATAGTCCGGCTGCACGATCACGAAGATATAGAACGCCGTGAACACGAAGGCGGCGACGGGCGTCACCATGCGGAAGAACAGGTACGTGACGTAGGGCGCCTGGCCGCGATAGCCGGCCTGCACCAGCTTCAGGCGCGCCTCTTCCTGCCCCACCCACTTCGAGAGATTGAACTTGTCGACGATCTTCTGAACATACTGCTTCGGCGACGCGCGCAGTGAGACCTTCTGCTTCTCGGCATTCATGCGCTCGCGCTCACGCTGGCGCAGTTTCTCGCGCTCGAGCGCGACGGAACGCATCCGCTTGTCCAGCGGATTGGCGAAGACGAGCGGCATGGCCAGCGTCAGCACCGTCGCCGCCGCGGCGATGGCGGCGAGCACCATCGTCAGCGTCCCGGTATTGATCGAGTTTTCGAGCAGCTGGAGCATGGAGCGCGACGTCCGGTTTCAGAAATCGAAGTTGATCATCTTCTTCATGACGAAGATGCCCATCGACATCCACACGACGGACGCCGCGAGCATCAGATGGCCGAGCGGTTCGGTGAATAGAAGCGTGATGTAGTCCTTGCTGGTCAGGTAGACGAGGATCATCACGCAGATCGGCAGCGCGCCGATGATGCCGGCCGAGGCCTTCGCCTCCTGCGACATGGCCTTGATCTTGGCTTTCATCTTCTTGCGATCGCGCAGCACGCGCGAGAGGTTGCCGAGCGCTTCCGACAGGTTGCCGCCGGCCTTCTGCTGGATGCCGACGACAATGGCAAAGAAGTTGGCTTCGGCCACCGGCGTGCGTTCATAGAGCTTGGCGCAGGCTTCGCCGAGCGGCATGCCGATCGCCTGGGTGTCGACGATGACACGGAATTCCGACTTGATCGGCTCCGGCGCCTCTTGCGTGATCATCTTCAGGCAGTCGAGCAGCGGCAGGCCGGCCTTGACGCCGCGCACCACGATGTCGACCGCGTCGGGGAATCCATCGAGAAACTTCTGCTCGCGGCGCTTCTTCAGGTAAGACAGCATCCAGCGCGGCAGGCCGAAGGCGCCGGCAAAGCCGATGCCGAGCGCCGGCAGGAGCCCCGGGCCGACCAAGAAGGCGACGAGAAACAGGACCAGGCCGACGCCGGCCGAAATCAGCAGGAACTGCTGCTTCGACCAGGACAAGCCAGCTTGCGCAATGCGTATGGGGAGGCTCGGCTTGGCGTTCTTCTTCTGCCGTTCCTCGAATTCCTTGAGTGTCGCCTCGACCGCGTCGCGGCGCGCGACGCGCGGCTGGCCGCGCGACGACCGCGCCGCCGCCGGTTCGGTGCGGGCGACGCTTTCGCGGCGCTTCTCGGCGACGCGCTCGCCGGACAGCAACGGATAGAGAAAGACATAGGCGACGCCGCCGACCGCGACCGCCGCCAGGAGAGCCACTGCCATCATGTTCATGGGCGCGGGCCTCCGCTCATGCGCTGCCGAGCTCGG
>JBQCFB010000086.1:0-3900 GCA_051959715.1 Pseudolabrys sp. | reverse complement strand
CACCGGCACGATGCGCTCGGCGGCGGCGCGCATGATCGACTTGCCGACCGCGGTCGAGCCGGTGAACGACAATTTGCGCACGGTGGGATGCACGGCAAGCGGCGCGCCGCATTCCTCGCCCAGGCCCGTGAGCACGTTGAGTACGCCGGCGGGCAGGAACTGCTGGCACACCTCGGCGAGCATGAGCACGCAGAGCGGCGCGTCTTCCGCGGCCTTGAGCACCAGCGTGTTGCCGGCGATCAGCGCCGGCGCGATCTTGATCGCCGAGAGGATCGACGGCGCGTTCCACGGCACGATCGCGCCGACGACGCCGAGCGGTTCGCGCCGCGTATAGCTCAGCACGTGCTCGCCGAGCGGAATGGTCTCGCCCTTCAGCTCGCCGCCCAGCCCGCCGTAATAGCGGAACATGTCGACCGTGCCGTTCGCCTCGGGCCGCGCCTGCGTGCGCAGCGCGTTGCCGGTCTCCAGCGCGATGAGCTTTGCCAATTCCTCGGCGCGCGCCTCGAGCGCGTCGGCGATCTTGAGGAACAGCTTGCCGCGCTCGCGCGGCGCAACGCGCGACCAGGCCGGATAGGCCGCTTCAGCCGCCTTCACCGCGCGATCGACGTCTTCGGCACGGCCGCGCGGGATTTCCGCGATCGGCGTGCGGTTCGCCGGGTTCTGGACGGTGAGGATTTCGCCTGAGGCGCTGCCGACCCACTGACCATTGATCAGCATTCGTGCCTGCTTGAGCGATTGCTCCGAGCGTTTTGCGGCGGCTGCGGTCATGGTCATGTCTCCTTCGCGTATCATCGCCCTGCCCGGCCATGATGGCGCGAATGAGATGCGATGAGAAGGTGCCCTAACTCCGTTCATTCCCGCGAAAGCGGGAATCCAGTTGGACATCTCCGATCGGATAGGCCGCGCTGGGTCCCCGCTTTCGCGGGGACGAACGGAGGATAAACTCAGGCGAATTCGAGAATGACCGCGTCCACTGCGAGGCTGTCGCCGGGCTTGGCGTTGATCTTCTTGACCGTGCCGTCGATCTCGGCGCGCAGCACGTTCTCCATCTTCATCGCCTCGACCACCGCGACGGTCTCGCCGGCCTTCACGTCCTGGCCTTCGGTGACCGCGATGGAGACGACGAGGCCCGGCATCGGACACAACACCTGCTTGCCGGTATCGGCCGCCTGCTTCACCGGCATCAGTTGCGCGTAAGCCGCCTCGCGCTCGGTATAGACGTAAGCCTTCGTCTCGACGCCGCCGAAGCTCAGCGCGAAACCGTTGGCGATCGGGCGCACCTGCACCGCGACGTCGCGGCCGTCGATCGCACCTTCCCACAATGACTGACCGGGCTTCCAGTCCGACGAGAGCAGCCGCGCCGCCTTCTCGCCGGTGAGGTGAACCGAGACCGCGTTGCCCTCGCGCTTGACGATCAAGCGATGTTCGTCCTTGCCGAGCCAGACGGCGCGCGCTGAATCGCGCGTCACATCGCGGCCGGGCATCTGGCCGGAAATCTGCCGCTTGCGCTCGCCGAGCGTCAGGTCGATGGCGGCGGCGACGGAGGCGATCACCGCGGCGCGCTCGCCCTCCGGCGCCTGCGCGTGGAAGCCCTGCGGAAACTCCTCGGCGATGAAGCCGGTCGAGAGCTTGCCCGCGCGCCAGCGCGGATGCGCCATCAGCGCCGACAGGAACGGAATGTTGTGCCGGATGCCGTCCATGACGAAGGCATCGAGCGCGTCGGCCTGCGCCTCGATCGCTTCCTTGCGCGTCGGCGCATGCGTGACGAGCTTGGCGATCATCGGATCGTAGTAGATCGAGATCTCGCCGCCTTCGTAGACGCCGGTGTCGTTGCGCACCGTGACGCCGCCGGCGCTTCGCTCTTCCGGCGGACGGTAGCGCGTGAGCCGCCCGGTCGACGGCAGGAACTTGCGGTACGGGTCCTCGGCATAGACGCGGCTCTCGACCGCCCAGCCGGTGAGCTTCACGTCGCTCTGCTTGATCGCAAGCTTCTCGCCGGCGGCGACGCGGATCATCTGCTCGACGAGATCGATGCCGGTGATGAGCTCGGTCACCGGATGCTCGACCTGCAATCGCGTATTCATTTCGAGGAAGAAGAAGCTCTTGTCCTGCCCGGCAACGAACTCGACGGTGCCGGCGCTGTCGTAGCCGACGGCCTTGGCCAGCGCGACCGCCTGCTCGCCCATCTTCCTGCGCGTCGCCTCGTCGAGCAGCGGCGACGGCGCTTCCTCGATGACCTTCTGGTTGCGGCGCTGGATCGAGCATTCGCGCTCGCCGAGATAGATGACGTTGCCGTGCTTGTCGCCGAGCAACTGGATTTCGATGTGACGCGGATCGACGTTGAACTTCTCGATGAACATGCGATCGTCGCCGAACGACGATTTCGCTTCCGACTTCGAGCGCGCGAAGCCCTCGGCCACCTCGGCCTCGGACCATGCGATGCGCATGCCCTTGCCGCCGCCGCCGGCGGAGGCCTTGATCATCACCGGATAGCCGAGGTCGTTGGCGATCTTCACCGCCTCCTTCTCATCGGCGATGGTGCCGAGATGGCCAGGCACGGTGGAGACCTTGGCCGCGGCCGCAGCCTTCTTGGATTCGATCTTGTCGCCCATGGCGGCGATCGCCTTGGGGTTCGGACCGATGAAGACGATGCCGGCCTTGGCGAGCGCCGTCGGAAACGCCTCGCGCTCGGACAGGAAGCCGTATCCCGGATGGACGGCCTCGGCGCCGCTCGCCTTGCAGGCGGCAACGATCTTGTCGATGACGAGATAGCTCTCGGCGGCGGCCGGCGGCCCGATATGGACGGCCGTGTCGGCCATCTCGACGTGCAGCGCGTCCTTGTCGGCGTCGGAATAGACGGCGACGGTCTCGATCCCCATCCGGCGCGCGGATTTAACGATGCGGCAGGCGATTTCGCCGCGATTGGCGATCAGAATGCGCTTGAACATGTATCCGCGAACGTCTCCGCCCCACTGGCGGATGACATTGCGGCACCGCAGCGAAAAGTCAACGGACTGCGTCATTCCGGGGCGGGCCGAAGGCCCGAACCCGGAATCCAGAGACCGATCCGGCGAAGGTTCTGGATTCCGGGTCCGCTCGCTGCGCTCGCGTCCCGGAATGACCGGATGCGATTTCGGCAGATCGAGCGCCGCCGTCAGGTCGCCCATTGGCGTGCCGCCCAGCGCGCGCAGCGCCGCGTCGCGCTCGGCGATGCCCTTGAGCACGGGCAGTTCGTAGCGCCGCGTGATCAGGCTCAGGATCGAGGTCGTGTCGTACTGGGTGTGGTCGACGAAGCCCTTCTTCGCGAAGGGCGAGACGATCAGCGCGGGGATGCGCGTGCCCGGGCCCCAGCGGTCGGCCTTCGGCGGCGCGACGTGATCCCAGAAGCCGCCATTCTCGTCATAGGTGATGACGACGACCATGTGCGCCCATTGCGGGCTCTTCTCCAGATGCGCGATCACGTCGGCGATATGCTTGTCGCCGGACTCGACGTCGGCATAACCGGCGTGCTCGTTGAGATTGCCCTGCGGCTTGTAGAACGCGACCTGCGGCAGCTTGCCGGCGTCGATGTCGGCGATGAAGGCGGCGCCGTTCATCCCGCCGTCCTTCAAGTGCTCCTTGCGTGCCTCGGTGCCCGGCGCGTAGCGGGCGAAGTAATTGTACGGCTGATGGTGGAATTGGAAGTTCGGCACCGGATGGCCGTTCTTGCCGTCGAGCACATCCTGCCACGCCCCCGAGTACCAGGCCCAGCTCACGTCTTTCAGGCTCAGGAGATCGCCGATCGTCACCTCGCGCTGCGGCGGCAGCACGTTCGGCTTCGAGCGATCGGCCAGCGTCTTGTCGCCGCCTTCCGCCGGCTTGATCGCGCTCGGCTGGTACGGCGGCTGCATCGTGTTGACG
>JBQCFB010000085.1:0-2032 GCA_051959715.1 Pseudolabrys sp. | reverse complement strand
ATGACGGCGGCCAAGCTGCCGCCGACGACCGCGGCCTTGTCAGGCGTCAGCCTGCAGATCGGCGGCACGGTCGGCGCGCTGGTGCTGTGCTGGTGGCTGCAGAAGCACCGCTTCTTCGCGGTGGCGATCATGTTCGTTCTGGCGGTGCCGGCGGTCGGCGCCATCGGCTATGCCGGCCTGACGTCGCAGACGGCGCTCCTGGTGACGATCTTCATCGCCGGCTTCCTGGTGCTCGGCATCCAGTCCGGCATCAACGTCATCGGCGCGCTGGTCTATCCGACCTCGCTGCGCGCGAACGGCTCGGGCTGGGAGCTCGGCGTCGGCCGCATCGGCTCGATCGTCGGCCCGCTGGTCGGCGCGCTGTTCGTCGGCATGTCGGTCGAGAAGCTGTACATGTGGTCGGCGCTGCCCTTCGTCCTCGGCGCGGTGGTGTGCTTCATCATCCACCGGCTTAACCAGGAGCGGCTCGCCAAGCATCCGGAGCTGCGCGCGGGACAGTAGGGCCTCTGTCATTCCGGGGCGGCGCGTTCGCGCCGAACCCGGAATCCAGTACCACGACCGGCATTGCTGCCGGATTCCGGGTTCGCGCGTTGCACGCGCGCCCCGGACTGACAGCGGCTCAGAACGGCTCGTAGCCGCGCAGTGCCGGGATCACCTTCTCGCCGAACAGGCGGATCGAGCGCATCACGTCGGCCGCCGGAAGGTCGGAGAAATTGAACTCGCCGAGGAAGACGTTGAACACGCCTTCCTCCGCGGTCTTCCTGAGCTTCGCGGCCACGGTCTCCGGCGAGCCGATATAGACCAGATCGTTCTTCATCAGATAATCGGGATTGAAGACGTTGGCCATGATCTCGGACGCGCCCGGCTCGCCGCGGCCGATGAACTTCTTGGCGTGCTCGCGCACGCGGTCCTCGAAGCTTTCACCGGGTTTGGGCGGCGGCAGGAAGCCTTCATAGGCGCGCGCGGCGCGGGCGAGCGCGACGTCGAGCGCCTTCTGGTCCGTCTCGTCGACATAGATCAGCGTGCAATAGGCGATCTTCGGCTTGCGCGGATGGCCTGCTTTCTTCCAATTGTCGAGGAAGACACGGTAACGCGGCGCGGCGTCGGCGCGCGGATAGACCAGAAAATAGCCCGGGCTGATTCCCTTTTCGGCGCAGAATTCGAGCGTGCGCGGATCGCGGCTCATCATCCAGAGCGGCGGATGCGGCTTCTGCACGGGCATGACCGACAGGAGCGCGTCGTCGGTGTGGAAGTTCTCGCCGTCCCACGAGAAGGGCTGCGTCTCGCCATAGGCGGCGCGCAGGTAATCGACGAACTCGAGCGTCGGTGTCTTGCGGAATTCGTAGTTCAGCCCGAACGGGCGGAAATAATCGGCGTTGATGCCGGGCACGAGGCCGCATTCCATGCGGCCGCCGAGCATCTGGTCGACGATCGCGATCTCCTCGACGAGCCGCAGCGGGTGGTAAAGCGGCACGATGTAGCCCATCGGACCGATGCGCATGCGCTTGGTGCGCGCACCGGCGCCGACGGCGTAGAGCGACGGCGACGAAATCCAGCTTTCATCGGGTCGAAAATGGTGCTCGACGCAGAAGCTGTAGTCGAAGCCGAGCTGGTCACAGAGCGTCAGCTCATCCCACAGTTCCTCGTAGCGCGCGTGCGGCGTCATGCCGGGCTTGGCCCAGATGTGGGAGAAGTGGGCGAATTCCATCTGCGCGCCTTTCGGGTGTCGGGCCGGCCATCTTGGTCAGAACGCGTGCGAAGGCAAGATCACGCGATGCTCACGCTGCGGGTGCAACCACGCGCTTGTAGAGGTGCCAGGTGGCGTGACCGAGTACCGGCAGCGTGATCATGAGGCCGAGGAAGAACGGCATCGCCGACACGATCAGAAGCACGACGATCACCGCCGCCCAGCCGATCATCGACACCGGGCTCATCGCCACCGCGCGGATGCTGGTGATCATCGCGGTGACGAAGTCGACGTCGCGCTCGAGCAGCAGCGGGAACGACACCACTGTGAGCGAGAACAGGATCA
>JBQCFB010000084.1:0-25017 GCA_051959715.1 Pseudolabrys sp. | reverse complement strand
TTCTGGAGCTCGAGGCGGATGCCGATCGACAGGGCCGCGCCGATCACGCCGGCCATGATCGCGAACACGAGGTACATCGAGCCGATGTCCTTGTGGTTCGTCGAATAGACGAAACGGCGCCATCCGGTCGGATGATGCTCGTGCGCGTCGTGAGTGCCGTGGGCTGCCGCCGTGTTGCTCGCCATCGTCATTACCCTTCGCAGAAGATTGTCGTCGCCAATGTATTATATTCGGCTTTGGCTATGTGTCACTTGACCTCGGCCGCGGCGACCTTGGTCGGGAGGCTGTCGTCGCTGGCGTACTTCTTCTTCGCCTGCTCGAGCCAGGCCGCGTAGTCCTTGTCGTTCACGACGTGGACGACGATCGGCATGAAGGCGTGGTCGCGCCCGCACAATTCCGAGCACTGGCCGTAATAGGTGCCTTCACGCTCGGCCTTGAACCAGGTCTCGTTGAGGCGGCCCGGAATGGCGTCGATCTTCACGCCGAAGGACGGGACCGCCCAGGAGTGGATCACGTCGGCGCCGGTGGTCTGGACGCGCACGATCTTGTTCACCGGGACGACCATCTCGTTATCGACGGTGAGGAGGCGCGGCTGGCCGGGCTTGAGGTCCTTGGTCTGGACCATGACCGAGTCGAACTCGAACTTCTGGTCCGGGTAGCTGTAGCTCCAGAACCACTGCTTGCCGGTCGCCTTAATGGTCAGGTCGGCCTTCGGTGTGTTGAGCTGGTAGAAGAGCAGGCGGAAGGACGGCACCGCGACCGCGACCAGGATCAGGACCGGCACGACGGTCCAGATGACCTCGATCAGCGTGTTGTGCGTCGTGCGCGACGGCACCGGATTGGCGCGCGCGTTGAACTTCACCATCACGACGACCAGCAGCACGAGCACGAACAGCGCGATCGCTGCGGTGAGCCACACCAGGAAATCGTGGAACCAGATGATGTCGTCCATCACCGGCGTTGCGCCGGCCTGGAGCCCGAGCTGCCAGGGATGGGGCTGGCCGGTCGCCTCGTTGGCGGCATAGGCCGCGGCGCCTCCGGCGAATACGGCCACGCTCGTGACCACGAATGCGACCAACCGCTTGAGCAACAGCATTGTCGACTGCTCTCCTCGACGAGAAAACGGCCTTGCGAATCAAGGCTCCTTTTTGCCGCCCACCCAGGCGTGATGTTCGGCCGGAAACCCCTCTGAGCACGGCACTTTGCCACGGGCGTGGCAGCTTGAACGGTGCTTCGGGCGGGGAAATCCCGGCCTCTCAAACCACAATTCCGAAGCTGCCGCAATGCGCCAGATTGGGGCGGCGGCAGCATCGGCGCGCTTACCCCCAATCCCCTTCAGCCGCCGCATTTACGCCATTCCGGGACGGCTTACGTGCGCGGATTCACCAGTGGTTGTCCGTACGGTCGGCATCGCTTGACAGCGCCAGCCGGGCGTGAGCCAACGGGGGCGACGGGGAGACAAGAAGCCGGCCACGATTCGGGCCGCGACGCCTTTTGCGGCGCCGCGCCGCGGGGCCGGCCAAGGGACTGGACTTATGGGCCTTTTCGATCGCCTCCGGGTCAAGGCGAAGACACTCTCGGGCATCGGCGCGATCGCCGCCGGCCTTCTCGTATTCCTCCCGTCGCAGGCAGTTCACGCGCAGGGCGCCGTCAAGTCGGTGCACAAGGACTGGCAGATCCGCTGCGACACGCCGCCGGGCGCGAAGTCCGAGCAGTGCGCGCTGATCCAGAGCGTGGTGGCCGAGGACCGCGCCAATGTCGGCCTCACCGTCATCGTGCTGAAAACCGCCGATGCGAAAAGCCGCCTGATGCGCGTCGTCGCGCCGCTCGGTGTCCTGTTGCCGTCGGGTCTCGGCCTGAAGATCGACAACGACGACATCGGCCGCGCCGGCTTCGTGCGTTGCCTGCCGAACGGCTGCATCGCCGAGGTCGTGATGGACGACAATCTCATCGGCAAGCTGCGCAACGGCAAGCAGGCGACCTTCGTCATCTTCCAGACGCCCGAGGAAGGCATCGGCTTCCCGATGTCGCTCGCCGGCTTCGGCGAGGGCTACGACAAATTGCCGTAGCCGACCTCTTGCCCACTTGATCCGGTGGGCAATTCGCGGCCTGCGTCCGGTCTCTCGCATTATCTGTTGCAGCGGTGAATACTGCGCGCCCGAAACAGGGCACGCGGTCATGAATCTCGGTTTTGTCGGCCTCGGCGCAATGGGACAGCTCATCGTCCCGCGCCTGATGGCGGCGGGGCACAGCGTCACCGGCTGGAACCGGTCGCGCGACAAGGCGGCCGACCTCATCGCGCAGGGCATGCGCTGGGCCGATACGCCGCGCGCCGCGGCGCAAGGTGCCGACATCGTCTTCTCCATCGTCACCGACGCGAAAGCCGTGCGCGCCTGCGCGCTCGGCCCGGACGGCATCGTCTCCGGCCTGAAGAAGGGCGGCATCTATATCGACATGAGCACGATCGAGCCGGAGGAAAGCCGTGCGGTGGCGGCGGAGTTCGCCAAAGCCGGCGCCATCATGCTCGACGGCCCGCTCTCCGGCTCTCCCGTTACCGTCAAGGCCGGCAACGCCTCGGTGATGATCGGCGGCGACGAGGCCGCGTTCGAGCGCGCGAAGCCGGTGCTGCTGGCGATCGGACCGAAAGTGACGCGCATCGGCACCAACGGTCTCGCCTGCCAGATGAAGATCGCCGTCAACCTCCTGCTGATGGTCGAGGTGATCGCCTTCGGCGAAGCGGTCGCGCTGGCCGAGAAAGGCGGCGTGACGCGCGAAGCCGCCGTCGACGCGATCCTGAAGAGCGTCGCGGCCGCTCCGGTGCTCGGCTATCGCGGCCCCTTCATTCTCGAAGGGCAGATGCCCGAGGTGCCGCTCGCCGACGTGACGCTGCAGCAGAAGGACATGATGCTGGCGCTCAATCTCGGCCGGCGCCTGGGTTCGCCGGTACCGCTCGCCGCCGCCGCCAACGAGATGATGAACGCGTGCCGCGGGCTCGGCATCGACGCCAACGACTTCGTCGTCGCGCATCAGGTTTATCGACGTTTGGGAGGACAGACATGACGTCACACGGCGAGAAGATCGGCGCGGCCCTGGCGAAGGCGGTGAAAGGCACAGCCGCCGCCATGAAGGGCAAGGACCCGGTCATGTACATCACCAACATCAACGACGTGCCGAAGGTCGAGGGCCTGAAGCGCGACGACGGCTGGGTCGACATGCAGGTGCAGTTCCTGATCGACAAGAAGACGGCCGGCGCCGACCACGTCGTCGGCTGGACCGTGCTCAAGCCCGGCGCGCGGCACGAGAACCATCGTCATCATAACTGCGACGAGTTCTTCATCGTCCTGAAGGGTCACGGCCACATCTACACCGATCACGGCGACACGCCGTCGAAGGAAGGCGACGTCGTCTATTCGCCGCGCCACTGCTGGCACGGCTTCAACAACACGTCGAACGAGGACGTCGTTCTGGTATGGGGCTGGATGGGCGCCGGCTCGATCGAGGACTCCGGCTACGAGGTGCATCCGGAGAGTCATAAATGACGGCCTATTACATCGGTCAGCACGAGATCGCCGACGAGGCGGCCTTCACGGACTATCTGAACAAGACGATTCCGTTCATCGAAAAGCACGGCGGCCGTTACCTGACGAGGAGCGGCACGCACGAGATGATCGAAGGCAAGCGGCCGAGCCGCGTCGTGATCGTCGAGTTTCCCAGCAAACAGGCCATCCGGGACTGGTACAACGACCCCGGCTACCAGCCGCTCATTCCGAAACGCCACGCGGTCACGCGCAGCACAATGATTGCAATCGAGGCCATATGAACCCCTGGGACCATCCGCTCATCAAGAAGGGCATGACCGCGCAGCTCGCGGCGCGGCGCGCGCGCATTGCCGCCGGCGAGAAGCCGCTCGGCTGGAAGGTCGGCCTCGGCGCACCGGCCTCGATGGAGAAGCTGAAGATCGCCGCGCCGGTCGTCGGCTTCCTGATGCAGAAAGCGCAATTGCCGAGCGGCGCGTCCGTGTCGCTGAAGAGCTACATGCGTCCGGTCGCCGAGCCCGAAATCGCCGTGCGCATGGCGCGCGATCTTCCCGGCGGCGCGACGGCGGCCGCCGCGCTGGCAGCGATCGAGAACATCCGGCCTGCGATCGAACTTGCCGATCTCGACCCGGTGCCGGCGCCGGACAATCTCGACGTGGTGGTCGCCGGCGACATCTATCAACGTCACGTGATCCTCTGCGACAGGAGCCGCTCCGGCGCGAGCCTTGCCGGCATCGTCTCGCGCACGTCGCGCCGCGGCGCCGAGATCAACCGCACCGGCGACCCGGAAGCACTGACCGGCAAGATGGGCGACATCGTCGCGCATGTCGCCAACACGCTCGCCGCCTTCGGCGAAACGCTGTCGGCCGGCGACTACATCATCACCGGGTCGATCACGCCGCCGCAGATGCTCGACCGCGACGAGCCGTCCTTCGTGCACGCCGTCGATCCGATCGGCGAGGTGCGCGTGACCTTCACGCAGGACTGATTGATCTCGATCAACGGCCGACTCCGATGCGCGCCCTACGGTCGCGCCGAGCACGGAGGACCGGCCGATGATCAAGCAATGGGCGCCGCTGACCGAGGACATCAAGGCGCTGATGCGCACGATGCGCGGCGACACGCCGAACGTCATGAAGGCGTTCTCCGGCCTCGCGCAGGCGGCGTCGGCGCCACAGGCCCTCGACGTCAAGACCAAGGAATTGATCGCGCTCGCCATCTCGGTTGCGATCCGCTGCGACGACTGCATCGGCTTCCACGTCAAGGCGGCGCTCGACCACGGCGCGACGCGCGAGGAGATCGTCGAGACGCTCGGCATGGCGATCTACATGGGCGCCGGACCTTCGGTGATGTACGCGACGCACGCGCTCGAAGCCTATGAGCAGTTCAAGGCCGCGGCGGCGGTGTCCGCGAGCACCGCCGCCTGAGCTGCCTATAACGTCTTGCTGAAATGAAAGCGGCGGATGCCGCCGCCGATGGTCTTGTTGCTGGCGTCGACGGCGATCTCCTCGCGCGTCGCGCGGTAACCGGCGCCGCGATAGAGCGCGAGCGCCTCTGTCTGTATCTCCGACGTGCTCAGGACCATTTCGCGCGCGTCTGAGCGCCGGGCTTCGTCTTCGGCGAAGGCGAGCATCCGGCGCGCGGTGCCCTGCCGCCGCGCGTCCGGATCGACATACATGCGGCGCAACTCCATCGCGCTCTCGCCCGCCGCCTCGAGGCCGAACATGCCCATCAGCCGGCCGGCCGCACGGGCGACGAAGAATGCGCCGCCTCGCGCAGCGTAATAATCCGCGATGACATCGATCTCCTCGGCGAGCGAGCGCGCAATATAGCCCTCGAAGGCCTCCGCGAGATGCGGCGGCGCCATGAGCCGGTTGACGCGCACGAACAGGGCCCGCACTTCGGCCGCGTCGCTCTCGCGGTATCGGCGGATGTCGAGCGGAACACTCACGGCGCCGGGCTCACGTCCGCCGCTGCATGAAGATCCAGACGCCGCCGTCCGACGCCGACTGGATACGGACGCGCATCTCGCGCTGACGATCGGCGAAGTCGCCGACCCAGGAGAATGAGATGTCGAGCGTACCCCGCGCCCGCGCCGCCTCGATGCGGCCGCGAAAGCCTTCGTTCGCCATGCACGGCGCGATGTCGGTGAAGAATATCTTGCCGACGGTCGGGCGCGCGCCGTAGCCGGACAATTCGCGCTCCGCCTTGCTGAAGAAAATCACCATGCCCTTGTCGTCGAGCCGGATCGCGCCGAACGGCAGCGAGTCGATCTCGGCCTCGTCGAGCGCTTCGACCTGCCCGGCCAGGTCGCGTGCATCAAATTGCAGCATTACTTCCCACCACGTCCGTGTCCTCGATCATCACCGCCCCACCGACATGGGACACGGCCTGCCCGGCGTCGAACAGCGGCACCACGACCCTCTCAAAAGACATCGTGTCGCCGCCACCGAAATCGAAATGAACCCTGTCGCAGGCCGGCACCTGCTGCTCGACGCAGTTATGATAAGCCGCCTTCAGCGAGCCGAAACGCTCGAGCGCGTCGTCGCGCACGACGCGGCCCTGGAGCGTCTCACCGAGCCATGCGGCGAGGCGGTCGCCGAAATACACGAAACGGAACGCGTGCGGCTCGACCGCGGCAACAAAGCTCATGGCGGCCAGATTGCCGGGATCGAACGATCCAATGCTCGGCAGGCCTTGGCCGTCGAGAAGAAGATGGCGCCAGCGGCGATAGAACGTTCGGAGTGCGGGGTTCCTGATCCGATCGGCAAACGTGGGAGAGTCCAAAGTTCCGGCCTGTACCTGTCGCAGACGAGTCGGGGCGTGATGTACCTCCAATTCGCTGTTACCGCCAGCGTCCCGCTCACGGATAAAACTGATAAAGCCAGGTCTCGCTCAGCGTCTCGTCGCCGAGGCGCAGATAGCAGCGCATGTCGATCGGGTCCTTGGCCTCCAGCGCGACATCGAAGAAGCCGCGCCAGCGGTCGGTGCCGACCACCTTGACCACATAGGGCGTGTGAACGTCGCCGCGCGACAGCGTCACCACCGGCTTGACGTCGTAGCGCGGCGCCATTTCCGCCAGCGGGCCGCCGTGGAAGTCGATGACGAACTTCCAGCGGTCCTTCGGCACCGGCTGCCCCGGCACTCCGCCGCGGCCGACACGGGTCGCCACGACGCGCGCGAGATTCGTCGGATGCGGTTCGTCGTCCTGCCAGTAGAGCTTGTAATCGAGCGCGAAATGATCGCCTACCTTCACCGGCTGCTTCGGCGTCCAGTAGGCGACGATGTTGTCGTGGATCTCGTCGTCGGTCGGAATCTCGACGAGCTGCACTGCGCCCTCGCCCCACTTGCCGAGCGGCTCGACCCAGACGCTCGGGCGCTTGTCGTAGAAAGCGCCGTCGTCCTGGTAGTCGTTGAAGACATGGTCGCGCTGCAAAAGGCCGAAGCCTTTGGGGTCGGTGTCGGTGAATGAGTTGGTCACCACGGACGGCGGATTGATCAGCGGCCGCCAGATGTGCTCGCCCCGGCCCGTCCACATGGCCAGCCCGTCGCAATCATGTACCTCGGGGCGCCAGTCGATCGCCGCACCGCGGTTGTTCTCGCCGTACCAGAACATGCTGGTCAGCGGCGCAAGGCCGAGTCGCGGCACGGCGGTGCGCGCGAACAGGTCGGCGTGCACCGTCATGACGATCGTCTGCCCGCGCGACGCTTCGAAACGATAGGCACCGGTGACGCTGGGCCCTTCGAGCATGGCGTAGATCGTCACCGTGTCGAGCTTGTCGCGTGTTTCGGCGAGCCAGAATTGCGAGAAACGGGGAAACTCCTCCGGCTGCGGCATCGCGGTGTCGATGGCGACGCCGCGCGCCGAAGTGCCGTACTGGCCGCGCGGACCGCAGCTTCGGAAATAGCTCGCGCCCTGGAAGGCAAGCCAGTCGATGTCGCTGTCGCGGCTGTTCATGACGCGGAAGCCGGAGAAGCCGAGATTGTCCGGCAACTGCGCCTTGAGCGCCGGATCGCCGTAGCTGAATGCGTCCTTCTCGAACAGCACCGGGCGCGCCTCGCCGTTCGCGACGGCGTGGATGGAGACCGGATTGCCGTTGAACTTGTCGACGTGGAAGAAGCGCACCGGCAGCGCCGCATCCTTGAACAGCGCGCTGCCCGCACGGAATTTGATTTTCTGGATCGCATCGAAATCGATGGTCTGCACCACCGGCGCCGGGCGCGCCGGCGGCGCATAGGGCTGCGCCGCGCTCTTGCGCGCAAGATCGCGCAAGCTCTCATAGCTGAACGGCTGCGGAGGGCCGAACCGCAAGCCATCATCCGCCGCGACGGCGCTTCGTCCGGCCGCGAGCGCAACCAGCCCGGCCCCGAACTCCAGGAATTGTCGACGATCGATGGGAATGGGTTGATCCCCCGTGCCGCGTCCCCCGACGACCGACTCAAAGCGGAACCGGGCGACATGGTTCCAATCGAATGAAGCAATGGAACCACGGTATCCGACGGCCTCTCCTTACGGGCGCAACAGAACAGAGCCTGTCGTTTCGCCGCGTTCGAGCCTCAGATGCGCTTGCGCAGCCTGCGCCAGTTCAAACTCGGCACCGACGGAGATCTTGAGCCCGGACTCGATTTGCGCGAACAGCGCGGCCGTCGCCTCCGCATAGCGCACCCGATCGTTGGCGTAGGCAAACACGCTTGGACGCGCCAGCGCGATCGAGCGGCGCGGGCCGAGCTCGGTGAGCGGAAGCTGCGGCAACGCGCCCGCGGCCTGCCCGAGACTAACCACCAGTCCGAAGAAGCGCACCGAGTCGAGCGTCCGCACCAACGTATCGCCGCCGATGCCGTCATAAGCGACATCGGCACCGCGCCCGCCGGTCAGATCGCGCACCGCCGCGGCGAAGTCGGTCTCGCGATAGAGGATGGCGTGGTCGAGCCCGGCGGCGCGCGCGAGCTCGGCCTTGGCCGGTGAGCCCACCGTGCCGAAAACGGTGGCGCCAAGGCGCTTCGCCCACTGCGTCAGGATCAGGCCGAGGCCGCCCGCCGCGGCGTGGACCAGCACCGTCGTGCCGCGTGTCACCGGATAAACTTCGGTGAGCAGCATGTGTGCAGTGACGCCGCGCAGCATGGCCGCGGTCGCCGTACGATCATCGATGCCGTCCGGTATCGCCTTGATCCGCCAGTGCGGGATGTTGCGCGCCTGCGCGTAGCCGCCGATCGGCAGCCCGGCATAGGCGACGCGCGCGCCGATCGCGACGTCGGACACGTCCGGCCCGACGCCTTCGACGATGCCCGCCCCCTCGACTCCGAGCACGGCGGGCAGGCCGGGGACCGGGTACAAACCCTGGCGCTGGTAGATGTCGACAAAATTGACGCCCACTGCGGTGTGGCGAATGCGCACCTCGCCGGCAGCCGGGGGCGACAGGTCGATGTCTCGGACTGCGAGCACGTCCGGGCCACCGGCGGCCTGCATGGCGACGACTCTTGTCATGGCGATCTCCTTTGTTTGCGAAGACCGCAGATAAGCGCGCAGCGGGTCTGTGCAGAATTCCGAAAATATGCTCACCTTCTGTGCAACGCCGCACAGAGAGCGCGATGACCCGACTCGATTGGAACGACCTGCGCTACGTCGCGGAACTCGCCCGCTGCGGCAGCCTGTCGGAAACGGCGCGCCGCCTGAAGGCCGATCACTCGACGGTCGGCCGGCGCATCGCCGCGCTGGAACAGGCACTCGGCCTCAAGCTGTTCGACCGGATGCCGCGCGGCTACGTGCTGACCGAGACTGGCGCTCGCATCGTCGCGCAGGTCGCGGGCGTCGAAAGCGCGGTGTTCGCGGTCGAGCGCGCTGCGGCCGGCGCCGCCGACACGATCTCCGGCATCGTGCGCATCAGCGCGCCACCGGCGTTCGCCAGTCATTGGCTGGTGCCGCTGCTGGCGCCGCTGCGGCGGCAGCATCCCGCGCTCGAGCTCGATATTGTCGGCGAGACCGGCGCCGCAGACCTGACGCGCCGCGAAGCCGACATCGCGCTGCGTCTGTCGCGACCGGCCGGTGAAGGTCTGGTCGCGCGCAAGCTCGGCGATCTGCGCTACGGGCTTTACGGCGCGCGCACCTATCTCGACGCGACCGCGGACTCCGACTGGCAGTTCATCGGCTACGACGAAGAACTCGCCAATGTGCCGCAGCAGCAATGGCTCGATGCCCATGTTGCCGGCCGTTCCTACGCCCTGCGCAGCAACGATCTCGCTTCGCTGATCGCCGCGGCGCGCGCCGGCATGGGGCTCGCAGCCGTGCCGCACATTCTTGCCGCGGGCGCAGCGGAGCTCGTCTGCGTCGCCGAAGCGCCGCAGGCGACGCGGGCCCTGTGGATGGTGGTGCATCCCGACCTGCGCCGCGCGCCGCGCGTGCGCGCCACGATGGACCATCTCGTCGAGATTGCGCGCGCGCTGCACGGCTGACGGGCGGCAGCCCCCGCCCTCGCCAAATCGCCACAGACGTCCTATCTGATGGCTGAGGGCGCCTTCTTCGGAGCAATTCAGCCAATGGATCCAGCCATTTCGTCCCTGATCGACCGCGCCGGCCTGGACAAGGGCAAGGTGCGTCAGTTGCTCGGCCGGGGCCTCGAAGGCGCCGACGACGGCGAGCTCTTCCTCGAATACAAGCAGTCGGAGGCGCTGGTCTTCGACAATAGCCGGCTGAAGCAGGCCACCTACGACACCACGCAGGGCTTCGGCCTGCGCGCCGTGAAGGGCGAAGCGGTCGGCTATGCGCACGCCTCCGACATGTCGGAAGCGGCGCTTGCCCGCGCCGCCGAGGCGGTGCGCGCGGTCAAGGGCGGCTATTCCGGCGCTTACGCCGACGCGCCGGGCCGCACCAACCGCAAGCTCTACGGCGACGAGAATCCGCTCGCCGCGCCCGCCTTCGACGCTAAGGTGAAGCTGCTGGAAGAGATCGACGCCTATGCCCGCGCCAAGGACCCGCGCGTGCGGCAGGTGACGGCGAGCATCGCCGCCACCTGGCAGGTGGTCGAGATCTTGCGCGCCGACGGCGAGACCTATCGCGACATCCGCCCGCTGGTGCGGCTCAACGTCTCCGTCGTCACCGGCGACGGCGACCGGCAGGAGACCGGCTCGTTCGGTTTCGGCGGCCGCGAGGGCTACGAGCGCTTCATCGCCACGCATTCCTGGCAGCAGGCGGTCGACGAGGCCGTGCGCCAGGCGCTCATCAATCTCGACGCGGTCGCCGCGCCCGCCGGCGAGATGGACGTCGTGCTGGGCGCCGGCTGGCCCGGCGTGATGCTGCACGAGGCCGTCGGCCATGGCCTCGAGGGCGACTTCAACCGCAAGAAGACGAGCGCCTTTGCCGGGCTGATGGGCAAGCAGGTCGCCGCCAAGGGCGTCACCGTCGTCGACGACGGCACGATGCAGGACCGGCGCGGTTCGCTGTCCATCGACGACGAAGGCACGCCGACCAACCGCACCGTGCTGATCGAGGACGGCATCCTGGTCGGCTACATGCAGGACCGGCAGAACGCGCGGCTCATGGGCATGAAGCCGACCGGCAATGGCCGTCGCGAAAGCCACGCGCACGTGCCGATGCCGCGCATGACCAACACCTACATGCTCGCCGGCCAGCACGACCCGAAGGAGATGATCGCCTCGGTGAAGAACGGCCTCTACGCCGTGAACTTCGGCGGCGGCCAGGTCGACATAACCTCGGGCAAGTATGTGTTCCAGTGCACCGAGGCTTATAAAATCGAGAACGGCAAGGTGACGGCGCCGGTAAAGGGCGCGATGCTCATCGGCAACGGACCGACCGACCTCAATCGCATCACCATGATCGGCAACGACTTCGCACTCGACCCCGGCATCGGCACCTGCGGCAAGAACGGCCAGGGCGTGCCGGTCGGCGTCGGTCAGCCATCGCTGCGCATGGACAAGATCACCGTGGGAGGGACCGCCTGATGGCGACCACGGACGAGACCGCGCCGGCATCGCGGATGCGCGGGTGGGCCAAGAGCATCGTCGACATCGTCGCCATCGTCGCCATCGTGATGGCGGCGAAGACCGCGATCGCCGAGCCGTTCTACGTGCCGTCGGGTTCGATGGAGCCGACACTTCAGATCGGCGACGAACTGCTGGCCACCAAATACCCTTATGGCTACTCGACCGCCTCGCTGCCCGGCTTCTTCACGCTGCCGCAGAGCGGCCGCGTGTTCGGCGACCTGCCCAAGCACGGCGACGTCGTCGTGTTCCGCTGGCCCGGCGACCGCTCGCAGGTCTGGGTCAAGCGCGTCATCGGCCTGCCCGGCGACAAGATCGCGCTGCGCGACGGCCGCGTCATCATCAACGGCACGCCGGTCGGGCTGAAGGCGGACGGCACCGGCCAGTCGGAGAACGAGGACGGCGGACGCACCTCGGCCGCGCGCTATATCGAGACGCTTCCGGGCGGCAAGCAGCACGTTATCTTCAAGCTGACGCCGTCGGAGCCGCTCGACAACATGGCCGAGGTCACGGTGCCGCCGAACTATCTGTTCGTCATGGGCGACAACCGCGACAACTCCGCCGACAGCCGCGTGCCGCTGCGCGACGGCGGCGTCGGGCTCCTGCCCGTGTCCGATCTCGTCGGACGCGTCGATGCGGTGGTCGGTTCGTGGGACCTCGGCATGAAGCACCAGCCGCTCTGGACCTGGCCGTCGGGCCTGCGACTCTCCCGCTTCTTCACCGCGGTGAATTAGGGCTTCAGCAAAATCTTCCCGAAGTGTTTGTTGGCGCGCATGTACTCCTGCGCCGCCTTCGCCTCGGCGAGCGGGAAGACCTTGTCGATCGGCAGGGTCAGCTTCCTCGCTTTGACCGCCGCGGCGAGATCGGCCCACATTGCGCGCGTCTCCTCGCGCAGCTCGTCGACCGAGCGCGTCCGGTGCGTCACGCCGATATAGGCGATGCGCCGGTTCGCATGCAGGTCGAAGTCGAACTCCGCCTTGCCGCCGCCGAGCCGGCCGACATTGACGATGCGGCCGAGGACGGCGGTCGCGCGCATGCTGGCGTTCATGAGGCTGCCCGAGACCTGATCGATCATCAGGTTCACGCCGGCGCCGGCGGTCGCCTCGAGCACGCGATCGGGCCATTTCGTATCGGTCGTATCGATGGCGAGATCGGCGCCGAACTCCTTCAGGCGCGCGCGGCGCTCGGCATTGGTCGACGTGCCGATGACGAGCTTGGCGCCGAGCAGCTTCGCAATCTGCATGGCCATCAGGCCGACGCCGGAGCTTGCGCCCTGGATGAGCACGCTCTCGCCCGCCTTGAGGCGGCCATTGGTGACGAGCGCGTCGTGCATCGTGCCGAGCGCGACCGGCAAGGTCGCAGCGTCCTCGAAGCTCAAGCCGTCCGGCATGGCGACGGTGCGGCCCCAGTCGGCGACGGCGTATTCGGCGTAGCCGCCCGAACCGGCGCACATGACGCGGTCACCCGGCTTGAAGCCGCCCTTCACCTCGGGCCCGGCCTCGACCACCTCGCCGGCCCAGTCGATGCCGACCGTCCCGCCGACCGCACCGTGCCCACCGCTCCCGCGCGACGCGGCGAGATCGGCGCGGTTGAGGCCCGCGGCCTTCACCTTGACCACGATCTGGAACGGCTGCGGCTTTGGCTGCGGGATGTCGCGCAGTTCGAGTCCGTTCTCCGTCGCGACGCCCGCTTTCATGCAATGTCTCCTGTTCGCGCTTCAGCGCACCACGCCCGAAATGCAGCACGGCTTGTGCCGCGGCCGCGTGATCTTGTCCTTGAGATAGCAGCGCGGCGCGACGCTGATATAGCCCGGCCGCACATAGGTCCAGGCGCGGCACTTGCCCTCGGCATCGCAGGCGGCGCGGCAGGCGGCGCCATCCGGATCGGGGTCCTTCATGTCGAAATAGCGCAGGTCGCCGCCGAGGCGGTCGATCGAATATTCGATCGGTCCGTGCGGCTCGATGACGCCGGCGCCGCGAACGCCCGATACGCAACATTTGGCCTCGACCCGGGGCGTCACCTTGTTCTTCAGCCAGCAGATGGCGGCGGTGTTCTCGGTTCGAGGATATGAAAAACTCCAGGCATGGCAGCGCGCGTCGCGCTCGCAGCGTGCGGCGCAGAGCGCCGGATCGCCGGTCTTGATCTCGAATTTCGTGTAATCGCCGCCGCGGCGGTCGTAGCCGCTCTGCGCCTGGGCCGGCAGCGATGCCAATAATAGCCCGAGCGCGACGACCAATCCGATGAAACACCGCATTCGCGCCGCCAAATCCTCAGCCGCCCCGCCGCGCATGCTAACGCATTCGACGCTATTTTGCAGGTGCAGCATGACACAAACGCGCGAGCAGGCCACAATCCTGCGCAACGAACAAACGGGGGGAACGCCGGGGCGTCCTTTTGTCCGCGCCAATGGCCGCAGAGCCACGCGCGGGAGCGCCACCGGTCGTCCGCGCACATGCGAGCGAACGAGACGATCCGCGAGGGGGGAGCGCGCCTGCGTGCGCGCATCGCGGCGGCGTCGCCCTACGACATCGCCGTGGCCGCGCTCATCGCGGCGCTCGTCGCCCTCGTCCTGCTGACCTACGGCGCCTACGCGGTCTCGAACGACGAGCCGGTGCAGCAGCATTACGGCGAGCTGATCATAGATTATTTCCGCAGCGGCTTCGCCGACACGTCGGTCTTCCACTACGTCAATCTCTATCTCTATGGCGGGCTGTTCGACGTCGTCGCGACGTTGCTCGAGCGCCTTCTGCCGTTCGTCGATCCGTATGATCTCCGCCACATCCTGTGCGCGCTGACCGGCATCGCCGGCATTGCCGCCGCTTGCGCCCTCGCCCGCCGCGTCGCGGGCCCGCGCGCCGGCGCGATCGCGGCCTTCGCGCTCGCCGCCTGCGGGCCGTGGTACGGCTCGATGTTCAACCACACCAAGGACATTCCGTTCGCCGCCGCGATGACCGGCGCGGCCTATGTCCTCGTCTGCGCGATGCACGACCTGCCGCGCCCGAAGCGGTGGCATGTCGTCGCCTTCGGCGTGCTGCTCGGCGCCGCGCTCGGCATCCGCGTGCTCGGCCTGCTCATGGTCGGCTATGCAGGCCTCGCCATGATGATCGCCGTGCGGCGCATCGAGGCGGAGGCGCCGCGCGACCGCCTCGCGCTGTTCGCGCAATCCGTCCTCGCGCTGACGCCGGCCTTCATGATCGCCTACGTGCTGATGATCGCCGCCTGGCCGTGGTCGGCGCTGGCGCCGCTCAACCCGGTGCGCGGTCTCGTCGATTTCGGCGCCTTCCACTATCGCATCGACACGCTGCTCGCCGGCCACGTCTACCAGATGGGCGACGTGCCGCGCTGGTACGTGCCGCTCTATCTCGTCATCAGGCTGCCGCTGCTGATGCTGGCCGGCGCGGCGCTGGCGGTGCTGTGCCTGGCGTGGCACGACAAGGCGCGGACGTGGCGCCGCGCCGACGTCGGGCTGATCCTGTTCATGGCGGTGTTTCCGGTCGCCTGCGAGGTCGCCGACCGCGGGCCGGCCTTTACCGGCATGCGCCATTTCACCTTCGTCGTGCCGCTGTTCGCGGTGCTTGCGGGCATCGGTTTCGACTGGCTGATGCTGCCGCGCGGCCGGCGCCTGCGCTTCGTCGCGGCCGGCGCGGCGGCGGCGGTGATCGGCGCGCTCGCACTGAACGCGGTGCTGCTCGTGCGCCTACACCCATACCAATACTTATA
Source organism: Pseudolabrys sp. (assembly GCA_051959715.1). Taxonomy (GTDB): domain Bacteria; phylum Pseudomonadota; class Alphaproteobacteria; order Rhizobiales; family Xanthobacteraceae; genus Pseudolabrys. The sequence goes on along the minus strand of JBQCFB010000084.1, from coordinate 9,766 downwards.
TTACAATCCGCTGGTCGGCGGCCTCGAAGGCGCGTCGCGGCAGTTCGCCACGGATTACTGGGTGAACATGATGCCCGAGGCGGTCGGCGATCTCGAAAGCTATGTCGACAAGCTCGCCAGCTCGGGCACGGCGCCGCATGGCTACACGGTCGCGGTGTGCGGCGAGCGCGCTTCGTTCGAGAACGAGGCGCACGACCATCCGAACCTGCAATGGACCGCCGACTGGAAGAAGGCCGACTTCTTCATCGCGCCGACGCACATGAACTGCGACCGCGCCGACGACGGCGCGGTGATCGCGAAGATCTCGCGGCTCGGCGTGCTGATCGGCGTGGTCAAGGACCGCCGCGCGTTGTCGCAGCAGGCGTCGCACTGCCAATCGGCATCAAAAAGAAAGCGCCCGCCAGAGGGGCTGGCGGGCGCTGGATCCGGATGCGAGAGGGGATGTTCGCTGTAGTCCCGGATCGGAACGGCCGATGAGAGGGGTCGGCCGTTTTGGTGAAATCAGATCGTCTGCGCCGACGGCCGGCTGGTCGCCGGACGATTGAAGCCCTTCTCGGCCTCCTCGCGCATCAGCGCGCGTCCCCACCGGCGTTCCATCGCGCGTTCACGAAGCAACGCCGTGGGATCTTCCCAGAACGGCTCCGAGAAGGCGTCGCGGACGTCGGACCGGCTGATGCCGATGTCGGCGAGCATGCGGCGGTCGAGGCCGGCGAGGGCTACCGCTTCGCGGCGGTGACGACGGGCGCGCGCAATGGCTTTCAGCCAGTAGGACACCATCGCCACGAGGGAAGCGAAGGCCCGGACCAGGGTGGCGCCGGCGACTGGGATGACTGGGTATTGCGCGCTCATCGTCGTTCTCCTTGCGGTCGGTGGCGTCCTGGCGCCCTTTCTGTTTGAGCCCGGGGTCCGCAGCCACCCGAAAGCCCCACCCGATTCCGTCGGGTGCGGAGGCTGGTATGCGCCTCCCCTATTGATTAGTGAAACGAATGTTTTTAATCTGATCGATAAGAGCCGATGATGTGGCCCCCGGCCGCTGGAAAGCCCGGGCAGATCAGGACCTTGACCATGACCGCCCTTCTCGACGTCGACCAGTTGCGGACCTTCATCGCCATTGCCGAGACCGGCAGCTTCACCCGCGCGGCGGAGGTCGTGCACAAGACGCAGTCCGCCGTCTCCATGCAGATGAAGCGGCTGGAGGAGCGCATCGAGCGGCCGATCTTCGCCCGCGACGGCCGCGCTTCGAAGCTCACCGAAGACGGCCAGCGCCTGCTCGACTACGCGCGCCGCATCGTCAACCTGAACATGGAGACGATCGCCGCCTTCTCCGACGCGGCGCTGTCGGGCCGCGTGCGCCTCGGCGTGCCGGACGACTATGCCGACCGTTATCTGCCCGAGATCATGGCTCGCTTCTCGCGCGCCTATCCCGGCGTCGAGCTCACCGTCATCTGCGAGCCGTCGGTCGATCTTCTCGAGCGCATCGACGCCAACGAGATCGACCTCGCGATCGTCACCAATTGCGAGACCAAGCGCGCGGCCGAGACCTTCCGCCGCGAGCGCCTGCTGTGGGTGACGTCGAACCGCCACGCGACGCATACCGAGGAGCGCGTACCGCTGGCGCTCGGACGCCCGACCTGCTCGTGGCGCCGCAGCGCCGTCGAGCGCATGGAATCGGTCGGCCGGCCGTACCGCGTGCTCTATTCGAGTTCGAACGCCGGCGCGGTCGCCGCCGCGGTGCTCGCGGGACTTGCGGTGTCGGTACTGCCGGAATCCGGATTGCGGCCGGGCATGCGCGTGCTCTCGGCCGGCGACGGCTTCCCGGAACTGCCGGGCTGCCGCATCGGCCTCGTGCGCAACTCGCACGAATCCTCCGCGCTCGCCGACGCGCTGGCCGAGCACATCGTCTCGTCGCTGGACAATTTGTCGGAAGCGCAGGCGGCGGAGTAATCAGCGTTTCGGCGCGCGCAGCACGAGCAGGTTGCCGGCGAGCACGGCGGCGAGGCCGAGCACGGCCAGCACGCTCCAGCGATAGTTCTCGGCGAAGGTCGATGCGATCAGCGCGATCACCGGGTACATCACGGTCGAGTAGCCGGCGCGCGCCGCGCCGATGCGGCCGAGCAGCGTGAAGTAGACGCCGAAGGCGACGAACGAGCCCAGCACCGAGAGATAGACGAGCCCGCCGAGATAGGTGGCGCTCCATTCGACGGTGAAGCGGTCACCACGCAACAGCGCAACCAACGCCATGACGATGACGCCGTAGACCATGCCCCAGCCGATCGTGGCGTAGACCGGCAGGCCTTTGCGCTGCGCGGCGATCGACAGCATGTTGCCGAGGCAGAAGCACACGGTGCCCCCGAGCGAGAGCGCGAGCCCGACGAGCGCGCCGCCGCCGAGCTGCACGCCGCCGATTTCCGGATAGAACATCAGCGCCACGCCGGCGACGCCGAACGCCGCGCCGACGAGCACGCGGCCCTCGATGCGTGCCCCGAAGAACAGATTTGCAAACACCACGTTGACGATGGCCGCGAGCGAGAACGCGATCGAGAGGAGGCCCGACGCGATATAGGCGCCGGCGTAATAGAACAGCGCGTAATTGGTCGAGAAGATCGCCGCGCCGAGCGCCGCGAAGTGGACGTGGTCAGTGAGGCCGAAGGCGAGACGCTCGCCGCGCAATGCGGCGAAGGCGAGCATCAGCGGCGCGGCGACGAGGAAGCGCCAGACGATCGACACTTCCGGCGCGACCTGGCCGACCTGGTAGTGCAGCGCGATCCAGGACAGGCCCCACACCAGCACCGCGATGGCGTAGAGCGCATAGTCGAGCGGCGCGAAGCCGCGCGGCCGGCCGGACGGTTTGGAGGCGACGGACATCGGCGCGATCTAACACAATTCCGCCGTCGCCGCGCCCAGCACGCGGATGAGGTCGGCCGGCGCAAGTTCGACCTGCAAGCCGCGGCGGCCGCCATTGCAGACGACCTTCGGGAAGGCGACCGCCGACTGCTCGAGGAACACGCGCGCGCGCTTCTTCTGGCCGAAGGGCGAAATGCCGCCGACGTGGTAGCCGGTGATGCGCTCGGCCTCGGCCGCGCCGAGCATTGCCGCGCTCTTGGCGCCGGCCGCGCTGGCCAGCTTCTTCAGGTTCACTTCGCGATCGGACGGCGCCAGCACGCAGACGGTTTCGTCGCCCGCCTTCGCCATCAGGGTCTTGAGCAGCCGCGCCGGCTCGATGCCGAGCGCTTCGGCCGCCTGCATGCCGATGCGCTCGGCGTTCGGGTCGTACTCGTATTCGTGCAGGACGAAAGCGATGCCGGCCTTTTGCAATGCGACAGTCGCGGGAGTGGATTTGGCCATTTCTCTTCCTTCACCTCGCCCCGCATTGCGGGGAGAGGGAAGAGCTAATACGCATATTCCGTGAAGATCGGGTCGATCGAGCCGTTCCACTCGTTGAAATACTTCTCGAGGAGCTCCTCGGCCGGCGTGATGCCGCGGGCGATGCTCTCTTCCAGAGGCCGCAGATAGCGCGTCTCGTCGCGGCCGTTGCGGTCGAGCCGCTGCCGCTTCTGCAGGCCGCGCCGGCAGAGCCGCATCGTCTCCTGCGCCAGCGTCAAAATGCTTGTCTTCCGAATCTCGGCGCGGAAGCCGCGCTGCGGCACGTCATCGCGCAGCTTCTGCCGCTCCTCCGCGGTCCAGTCCTTGACCAGGTCCCAGCAGGCGTCGAGCGCTTCGTCGTCGTAGAGCAGGCCGACCCAATAGGCCGAGAGCGACGGCAGGCGACGCCATGGGCCGCCATCGGCGCCGCGCATTTCCAGATAACGCTTGAGCCGCACTTCCGGGAAGATCGTCGACAGATGATTGGCCCAGTCGGAGATGGTCGGCCGCTCGCCCGGCATGGTGTCGAGCTTGCCGGCGAAGAAATCGCGGAACGACTTGCCCGAGACGTCGATATAGGTGTCGCCGCGCTTGATGAAATACATGGGCACGTCGAGCGCATAGTCGACCCAGCGCTCGAAGCCCATGCCGTCCTCGAACGCCCAGGGAATCATGCCGGCGCGCTGGTTGTCGGTGTCGGTCCAGATCTGCGAGCGCATCGACAGGAAGCCGTTGGGCTTGCCTTCGGTGAACGGCGAATTGGCGAAGAGCGCGGTCGCGACCGGCTGCAGCGCGACCGACACGCGCAGCTTCTTGACCATGTCGGCTTCGGACGAGAAGTCGAGGTTCGTCTGCACCGTGCAGGTGCGGTACATCATGTCGAGGCCGTATTTGCCGACCTTCGGCATGTAGTTCGTCATGATCTTGTAGCGGCCCTTCGGCATCTTCGGCATGTCGGCGCGGCTCCAGTTCGGAGTCATGCCGAGGCCGAGGAAGCCGATGCCGAGCGGCTTCGCCACTTCGCGCACCTGCGCCAGATGCGCGAACAATTCCGACGCCGTCTGGTGCACGCTCTCGACCGGCGCGCCGGAAAGCTCGAACTGGCCGCCCGGCTCCAGCGAGATCGCGCCACCGCCGGTGACGTCGAACATGCCGATGATGTTCTCGCCCTCCATGATCGGGTCCCAGCCGAGCAGGCCGTGCATGCCCTCGAGCAGGGAGCGGATGGAGCGGCGCCCGGAATAGGGCACCGGCCGGTTGTCTTCGATGAGGAAGGCGAACTTCTCGTGCTCGGTGCCGATGCGGAATTGCGACTTCGGCTTGCTCCCCTTTTCGAACCACGCGACGAGCTCGTCGCGGGTTTCGATGGGTGTCATGTCGATCTGGTCGCGCGCCATGCAGGGTTCCGAAGCGAAAAGGTCGCGACCTTAAACATGGGTCCGGCGAAAGGGCAATGCAGCGGGCGCATGCGGGATTTGTGTAGTGACGCTCTTGTGTGTTGACGGATCGAGCAGGTGAAGAAGCGAGAGCCAACGCTCCGCCGGCCCTGTTCTTTGACGGCGCGGGCCACGCCGGTGTCCCCTTTTCCTCCCCTCCAAAGAGGGAATGGAGCGCCGGGAGGCGCCACGAGGGCAGTGGTTGGCCCTCAGGACCGCCTGAACCGGTGGCGGCCCGCGCGCTGGTTTGAGGCGCGCGCACTCAGCGACGCGGAGTGCTGCGCCTCCCGGCGCTCCACACGACCGGCCTTCACGCGAATCGCGTAAACGGCCAGCCACGGCGCCATTGTCGGGCGCCGGTCCCCCGCGAGACCGCCCGGCGCGTCATGACGGCGCCGGGCGGCCTCGCAGGAGGCGTGAGGGATAAATCATATTGAAGGACTATTGTCAACAGGCCCATCGCAGTTCCCAATTTGTTCTTTTGTCCGCAATGCTCTAAGACGACCCGTGCAAGGACCCGGAATGCCCCAGTTCACGCCCCATCAGGACGACGCGCTCAAGGCGGTCGCCGATTGGCTCAAGGCCAAGCCCGGCGGCGGCTCGACGCCGCAGATTTTCCGCCTGTTCGGCTATGCCGGCACCGGCAAGACCACGCTCGCGCGCCACATCGCCGACGGCGTCGACGGCGAGGTGAAATACGCCGCCTTCACCGGCAAGGCCGCGTCCGTGATGCGCGGCAAGGGCTGCCACGGCGCCTCGACCATCCACTCGCTCATCTACCGCACGCGCGAGAGCGGCGACGAGATCCCGAGCTTCGACCTGTGGGACGAGGCGCCGGCGTCGAAGGCTTCGCTGATCATCATCGACGAATGCTCGATGGTCGATCCGGAGCTCGGCAAGGACCTGCTGTCGTTCGACGTGCCACTGCTCGTGCTCGGCGACCCGGCGCAATTGCCGCCGATCCAGGGCGGCGGCTTCTTCACCGAGGCCGAGCCCGACGTGATGCTCACCGAAGTGCACAGGCAGGCGCAGGACGATCCGATCGTGCGGCTGTCGATGGACATTCGCGCGGGGGAGTATCTCGAGCCCGGCCGCTACGGCGAGACCGAGGTCGTCGCCAAGAGCGATCTCGATCCGCAGCGCGTGCTCGACGCCGACCAGGTACTGGTCGGCCGCAATGCGACGCGGCGCGCCTATAATAATCGCATGCGCGAGCGCCGCGGCTTCGAGGGCGAACTGCCGTTGGCCGGCGACAAGCTCGTGTGCCTGCGCAACAACCGCAAGAAGGGCCTGTTCAACGGCGGGCTCTGGACGGTGAAGGATCGCGGCGGCCGCGCCAAGGCGGCGAAGAGCGGCATCATGACGATGCACCTGTTGCCGGACGACGAGACGGCGCGGCGCGGCGTCAAGGTGTCGGTGCGGCCGGAGTGCTTCACCGGCGGACTCGAGGCGCTCGACTGGCAGCGGCGCAAGCCCTACGACGAGTTCGACTACGGCTACGTGCTCACCGTGCACAAGGCGCAAGGCTCGCAGTGGGACGACGTCGTGCTGTTCGACGAATCCTATGCGTTCCAGGAAAGCCGGCAACGCTGGCTCTACACGGGCATCACCCGCGCGGCGAAGCGACTGACGGTGGTGGTGTAGCGGTCACGCGGCGCGCTGCAACGGTCCCGATGATCGACCGCGCGTTTTGGCAAAGACTGGGTCCCCGCGTCCGCGGGGACGAACGGTTGGAAAGGCATCGCCCCAGACTCCGTTCGTCCCCGCGGAAGCGGGGACCCAGCGCGGAAGCGCATCACGGTTTGGTCCATCGGATGGCCGCTTTCGTGGAGCCCGGAAACCACGAGTCATGGCGTTCTACGTGTACATGCTCGCGAGCAAGCGGAACGGCACGCTCTATATCGGCATGACCGACGACTTGTTGAAGCGTGTCTGGATGCATCGCGAAGACATCTTGCCGGGGTTCACGCGCGATTACGGCGTCAAGACACTCGTTTGGTACGAGGCCCATGAGTCCCGCGAGTCCGCGTTGGCACGCGAACGGCAGATGAAGAAATGGAATCGCGCGTGGAAGATCGAGCTTATCGAGGCCGGCAATCCGCAATGGCGCGACCTGAGTCAAGGTCTGAGCTTGTAGCAAAGACTGGGTCCCCGCTTCCGCGGGGACGAACGGGGAAAGGCTTTCGTATCACCGTGAGACCCGACCCTTCCGCCGCGCCCAGGGCAGCGCGACGAGCGCCACCGCAGTGAACGCTGCGCCGGCGAGGAACGTGCCTTCCGGGCCGGCGATCTCCCACAGCGCGCCGGCCACGATGCTCGCGATGAGCAGCGCAACGCCGCCGACGAGATTGAACATGCCGAAGGCCGTGCCGCGCAGCTCCGCCGGCGCGGTGTCGGCGACCATCGCCGATAACAGGCCTTGCGTGAGCCCCATGTGCAGGCCCCACAGCGCGACGCCGAGCATCACCACCGCGACGCCGCCGTTGAACGCGAGGATCACGTCGGCGACGATCAGCATCGCGAAGCCGATTGTGAGCAGGCGGTAGCGGCCGATGCTGTCCGACAGAACGCCGGCGGGCCAGGCCGACAGCGCATAGACGACGTTCATCACCACCATCACCGAAGGCACGAGGGCCAGCGGCAGTCCGGCCGCCTGCGCGCGCAACAGCAGGAACGCCTCGCTGAAGCGCGCGAGCGTGAACACGGCCGTCACGACGACCACAATCCAGTAGCCCATTGGCAGGCGCGAAAGCTCGGCGCGCGAGAACGGCGATTTCACCGCGCGCACGTGGCGCGGCCGCTCCGGCTCGCGCACGCCGACGACGATGATCGCAACCGAGACGAAGGCCGGGACGACGGCGATCCAGAACACCGTTTTGAAATCGTCGGCGAGCCACGCCATGAAGACGATCGCGGCGAGCGGGCCGAGCACGGCGCCGACCGTGTCGAGCGACTGCCGCAAACCGAAGGCGCTGCCGCGCGCGCCGGCCGGCGTGAGGTCCGCGACCAGCGCATCGCGCGGTGCGCCGCGAATGCCCTTGCCGACGCGATCGACGAAGCGCGCGGCGGTGATCGTCACGATGCCGCCGGCGAGCGGGAAGACCGGCTTGGTGATTGCCGCGAGGCCGTAGCCGGCGGCGGCAAGCCATTTGCGGTGGCCGAGATAATCGCTCAGCGCGCCGGAGAAGATCTTCACGATCGAGGCGGTCGCCTCGGCGATGCCTTCGATGATGCCGACGGTGAGCGCCGAAGCGCCGAGCACGGAGACGAGATAGAGCGGCAGCAGCGCATGGATCATCTCGGAGGAGAGATCCATGAACATCGACACGAAGCCGAGCAGCCAGACGCCGCGCGGGATGTTGCGCCAGGGGGAAAGGGAAGAGGAGGTTTTGGGCATGGCTGCTCTTTTCACCTCGCCCCGCTTGCGGGGAGAGGTCGGCTTCCGAGCGGATGCGAGGAAGCCGGGTGAGGGGGCGTTTCCGTAGCGCCCGGACTCGCGGACAAGCCCCCTCACCCGGCTCGCTGCGCTCGCCACCCTCTCCCCGCACGCGGGGAGAGGGAAATTACGCCGCCTTGGCTTTCGGCGGGGCGAAGCGGCCGTAGAAGCTCTCGCCCTTCTCCGCCATCTCGACCAGCAGTTTGCCGGGCTTGAAGCGCGCGCCGTATTTCGTCTCGAAATTGCGGCAGAGATCGACGAAGGCCTTCGTGCCCATCATGTCGATGTAGGAGAGCGTGCCGCCGGTGAACGGCGCGAAGCCGAAGCCGAGGATCGAGCCGACATCGGCCTCGCGCACGTCGGTGACGACGTGCTCCTCGAAGGTGCGCGCGGCCTCGACCGCCTGCACCACCAGGAAGCGTGCCTTAAGCTCCTCGACGTCGAGCGCGTCGATCTCCTCGCGCGAGAGCTTCTTCGGCAGCAGGTCCGACAGCCCTTCCCACAGCCGCTTCGGCTGGCCCTGCGGATAGTCGTAGAAGCCCTTCCCGTTCTTGCGGCCGAAGCGTTGCAGCTTCTCGACCATCGTTTCCAGAAGCTGCTTCTGCTGCGGGTTGATGCCCTGCGGCCCGACATCGGCTTCGGTGGCGCGCACGATCTTGAGGCCGAGATCGAGCGCGGTCTCGTCATTGAGCGACAGCGGCCCGACCGGCATGCCGGCCATGCGCGCCGTGTTCTCGATCATCGCCGCCGGCACGCCCTCCAGCAGCATCAGATGGCCTTCCTGGATGTAATTGAGCACGCAGCGATTGGCGTAGAAGCCGCGCGTGTCGTTGACGACGATCGGCGTCTTCCTGATCGCGCGGACGTAGTCGAGCGCGACGGCGAGCGCGCGGTCGCCGGTCTCCTTGCCGACGATGATCTCGGTCAGCATCATCAGCGCCACCGGCGAGAAGAAATGGATGCCGATGAAGCGCTTCTGATCCTTGAACTCGGCGGCGAGCGATGTGATCGGCAGGGTCGACGTATTGGAGGCGAAGACGGCGTCGTCGCGGATCACCGCCTGCACCTTGGCGATGACGTCGGCCTTGACCTTGCGGTCCTCGAACACGGCCTCGACGACGAGGTCGCAGTCCTTCAGCGTATTGTAGTCGCCCGTCGTCGCGATGCGCGCGAGCAGCTCGTCGCGCTCGGCCGCCTTCATGCGGCCCTTGTTGACGCGGTCGGTCAGCGCCTTGTGCACGCCGGCCTTGCCCTTGTCGGCGGCCTCCTGATCGCGGTCGATGAGGATGACGTCGAGCCCGGCCGCGGCCGTCACCTGCGCGATGCCGGCGCCCATGAAGCCGGCGCCGACGATGCCGATCTTCTTCAGCTTCGAGGCCGGCTCGTTCGGCGGGCGGCGCGCGCCCTTGTTCAGCTCCTGCATCGACACGAACAGCGAGCGGATCATCGCCGCCGCTTCCTTCGAGCGCACGATCTTGGCGAACCAGCGCGACTCGATGCGCAGCGCCGTGTCCATCGGCACCTGCAGGCC
>JBQCFB010000083.1:0-4499 GCA_051959715.1 Pseudolabrys sp. | reverse complement strand
CTCACCGACTGGATCGTCGTGCGCAACCGCCTGTCGCAGCTCGGCTCGCGCAACAAGAAGCTGGTCGGCGAGGGCATCAACGAACTGTCCCGCCGCATGGGCTTCCGCTGCATCGACGGCTTCGCCGAACGCGTCGTCTATCGCGAGTTCTTTCCGCGCGGCCTGACCGCGCTCGACGATCTCGACGAGGCGACGCTCGGCACGCGGCCGAACATGTCGCACGTCACCGCCCGCGAGGAGGTGATCGCGCTTCTCAACGCGCTGCACCTGCCGCTGTCGGAGAACGGCCGCCGCCGCGCCGCGGCCCGCGCCGAATGGTACTCGGTCATGGACCAGCCGCTGCAGGTCCACGACGTGCTGGCCTGATCAGCTCGCGATCGCCAGCCGCGGGCCGGGTTTTCCGCCGGCCGCTTTCCTGAGCATCTCGGTCATCGGCTCGGCGCTCATCGGGCGTCCGAAATAATAGCCCTGGCCGAAGCCGCATCCCGCCGCGACGAGGAAATCGAGCTGGCTCGCCGTCTCGACGCCTTCCGCCATGCATTCGATGCCGAGCTCATCGGCGAGATGAATCGCCGCGCGCACCACGGCGGCGTTGCGCGGATCGTTGACGATGCCGAGCACCAGCTCCTGCGCGATCTTGACCCGGTTCACGGGGAAATGGGTCAGATAGCTGAGCGAGGAATAGCCGGTGCCGAAATCGTCCAGCGAGATGCGCAGGCCCGCGGCGCGCAGACGCCGCAGCATCTCGCCCGAGCTCTGCGTGATCTCCATCAGCGCCGACTCCGTCAGCTCCAATTCGATCATCGAGGCCGGAATGCCGTGCCGCTCCAGCGCGGCCACGACCACGTCGTTGACCTCCGGCGTCGACTTGAACTGATTGGCCGAGACGTTGACCGCCACCGCCTTCGGTGCGACGCCGAGATCGATCCAGCGCCGAGACTGGCGGCAGGCCTCGTCGATGACCCAGGCGCCGATGCGGTTGATCAGGCCGGATTGCTCGGCGACGCCGATGAAATGGCCGGGCCCGAGCAGGCCCTTCGTCGGGTGCTGCCAGCGCAGCAGCGCCTCCACCCCGACAATGTGCCCCGATGAAAGCTCGATTTGCGGCTGGTACCAAAGCCGCAATTCATTGTCTTCGATGGCATTGAGCAGTTCACCGGCAATGCCGACGCGGCGGCGCACGGAACGGTCCAGTTCCGGCGTGTGCGCGCGGAAGCAATTGCGGCCGTCCTGCTTGGCGCGATAGAGCGCGAGATCGGCGCGCATCATCAGCGTGTCCGGATCCATCGTCTCCGCCGCGACGCTGGCAATGCCGATGCTCGCCGTCACGCGGACGCGGACGCCGTCGAGATCGTAGGGCGCGGCGAGGGCGAGCTTGGCGCGCTCGGCCAGTTCCGCGGCGCTCTCGCCCGTCGTCTCGATATGGAGGACGGCGAACTCGTCGCCGCCGAACCGGGCCACCAGGTCGCGCTCCACGACCGCCGCCGTGAGCCGTGCGGCGACGTCCTTCAGGAGGCGGTCGCCGGCCGGGTGGCCGCGCGTATCGTTGATGTCCTTGAACTCGTCCAGGTCGATATAGAGCACGGCGAGGCCGCGGCCGTCGCCGCGCCGCCGCTGGAATTCGGTGGCGAGCCGCGCGTGGAAGGCGCGCCGGTTGGCAAGCCCGGTCAGCGGATCGCAATTGGCGAGGTTGGAGATGCGACGGTTGGCCTTGAGCAGCCTCCGCTCGTACCAAGTGGCGAAGCCGGCGACGAGCAGATTGCACACCAGCACCAGCCAGGCGCGGTCGTGCTGCGCCCGCATCGGGCCGCCGGCCGCGGCGACCACGGCGACGGGCCAGGAGGCGGAGCCTGCATGCAGCGCGCCGAAGGCGTGCGGCATCGTCGCGATGTCCTGCATCGTCAGCGGCGGCGCGGTATCGCCGGTCAGGCGTGAGGCGTGCACGTAAAGCGGCGGCGTGCCGGACGTGGCATTGGCCGGGAAGACGTAGACATCGAAGCCGACCGGGGTCGTGCCCTCGGTGACGATCCTCTCCATGGCGTCGGCCGTGACGAAGGCGCCGTGCACGAAGCCGCGCAGGTTCTTGCGCCGCTCGGCAATCGTGTCGACCGGCGCGCCGACGGTGTAGACCGGCAACGACATCAGGATGCCCGACCGCGCGCCGTCACGGCTGTGCAGGATGAAATCGGGCACGGTCGACATCGTGTCGGTGTCGGCCGCGGCCAGGAGCCGGGTGCGCAGTTTCGGGTCGGACAGGAGGTCGATGCCGTAGATGCGCGCGCCGCGATTGCGCTCTGTCGAGTAGTAGATCGGCAGGTATTCCGGCCGGTCGCCGGCCGGCGGGCCGCTGCGGTTCGGCACGTTGTCGCGAATGCGATAGCCGGTGATGCCGTCGGCGTGCGCCGCGTCTTCGAACTGCGCCCGCTGGTCGCGCCGCACGAGCGGCACCCAGTTCAGGTTCTGGATCGCCTTGTCCCGGTCGAGCAGACGGTCGGTGAAGCCTTCGAACTCGCTGCGCGATACGGCTTCGTCCGACGCGAACCGCGCGCGCAGCGCCCGCAGCTTGTTGACGTACTCGTCGAGCCCGGTCTGCATCGCCATGAAATGCGTGGCGCCGGTCTGCTCGATGTTGTGCTCCGCCTGGCGGTTCTCCCACTGCCAGACGTAGAGGAAGCTTCCGGCGGACCAGAGCATGCCGGCCGCCGCAATGGCGAATATGGATTGATGCAGTCTGGCCCGCCAATGCGGGAGGTCGATGCGAAACAACTGACGCATTCAAGTCCCCCAGGATGGACACGCATGGGGTAACGCCGAACCTTTGTTCCAGCTTAGGGGCGGCTCCGGGCCTGACCCGGTAAATCGGTGGCCGTGCTTACCGGAATGTGAACGCCCGGCCCGGCGGGGCGCCGATGTGATTGAAATGGTGTAGAATCCGGCCATGTCCGATGACCGCACAAAGGCGCCCGCGCCGACGGCCAAGCGCGCCGAGATCGACGCGTTCCTCGAGAAGGTGAAGTCGCTCGGGCCGGCCTCGCGGACCGCGGGCGGGCGCGGGCGGCTCGTCTTCGCGCTCGACGCCACGATGAGCCGGCAGCCGACCTGGGACGCCGCCTGCGCGCTGCAAGCCGACATGTTCCGCGAGGCAGCGGCGATCGGCGGCCTCGACATCCAGCTCGTCTACTTCCGCGGCCTCAACGAATGCCGCGCCTCCGACTGGGTCGCCGACAGCGACAAGCTCGCGAGCCTGATGTCGCGCATCGACTGCCGCGGCGGCCATACGCAGATCGGCAAGGTGCTGTCGCATGCCCGCAACGAGCATGCGCGCAAGCCGGTGCAGGCGCTGGTCTTCGTCGGCGACGCGATGGAGGAGCCGATCGACGCGCTGTGCGCCGCTGCCGGCGAGCTTGGACTGCTCGGCGTGCCGGTCTTCATGTTCCAGGAAGGGCACGATCCGGTCGCCGAGAACGCCTATCGCGAGATCGCACGGCTGTCGCACGGCGCGTGGTGCCGGTTCGACGCCGGCGCGGCGCACGAGCTGCGCGAATTGCTGCGAGCGGTGGCGGCCTACGCCGCCGGCGGACGCAAGGCGCTCGCCGCATTGTCGGCGAAGAGTGCCGGCGCGCATGCGCTGCTGGCGCAATTGAAGTAAGTCACGTTCATGCCCATTCTCATTCTCGGTATTCTGGCGCTGGTGCTCGGCCTCTGGGCGCTCAACATCATCACCAAGGTCGACCCGAAGATCGCGGCGCGCGTGACCAAGGCCGCGGGCGGCCTGATCTCGCTCGGCATGGCGGTCTTCCTCGGATTGCGCGGCGAGCTCTGGGTCGCGATCCCGCTCGGCACCTTCGGTCTCGGCCTGCTCGGCTGGATGCCGTTCGGTCCGGCCGGCTTCTCCAAGCGCACGCAGAAGAGTTCGGGGCAGACGTCGCGTGTCACCTCGTCGGTGCTCGCAATGGAGCTCGATCACGACACCGGCCGAATGCGCGGCCGCTTCACCGCCGGGCCGCAGCAGGGCCGCGATCTCGACGACATCGACGTGGCGTCGCTGGCGAAGCTGATGCCGGACCTCGACGAGGAGAGCCGGGCGCTACTCCTGGCGTATCTTGACCGCCGCGATCCCGCGTGGACCGAGCACGCGCAGGGCGACGCGACAGCGGGGCGCGGCTTCGCGCCCACCGGCAAAATGACGGACGAGGAGGCCTATCAGATCCTTGGCCTGCAGCCGGGCGCCGGCGCCGAGGACATAGCGCGCGCGCACCGGTCGCTGATGAAGAAACTGCATCCCGACCAAGGGGGGTCGACGTATCTCGCGGCCCGCGTCAACGAGGCCAAAGATACTCTTCTGCGCCGTCATCGCTGAGGCACTCCGCACGCAACACAACACCGCTCCTGCCGACGGCGCCCCTGTTCTCGTTTTTATGAACCTCGTTGATACGCCATTGAGGTGAATACTTCGTCACGGCGGGGGTGGGGCGGGTTCGGGGAGACTTCGTGGCCGC
>JBQCFB010000082.1:0-4893 GCA_051959715.1 Pseudolabrys sp. | reverse complement strand
GTGGCCGGCGCCGTGGGCGCGGTCCCCTGCGCGAAGGCCGGGGCGGCGAGGAGGCTGGCCGCAACCAGGGCGCTTGCAATCGTTTTGATCATGGAAGTCATCCTTTTCGTTGATGGGCGGCCGTCGCCCGTAAAATCCCGGCGGATGTGGCACGTGGCCCATCCTCGCCCGCGACAATGCGGCAGCGGCGCTGAACGCGTCCTGAAGTCAACTTTTAGCGATTGTTCAGGCAGATCGACCGCGCCGTGCTAGATTTACGGCGGATTGCTCGCGGCGGTGTGATCGGTGTTGCCCGGAATTTTCGACACCGCCCGGGATGAAATGCCCGACACGATTGTTCGTCCTGTCACCATCAAGGAGAACACCCATGCCTTCGAGCAGCAAGCTTGTCCAGATCGGCCTCCTCGGCGCCTTCGCCATTGCGGTCGCCGGAGCTCCCGCCTACGCGCAGGACACCGACGCGGCCAAGAAGAAGACGACCACCCAGCAGAAGAAGGCTGAGAAGCCGAAGAGCAATATGGAAAAGGACACGACGTCGAACTATCCGCCGACGCAGGTGCCCGGCAGCGGCTACTGACGTCGCCGCCCGCGTGCAAACGCGGCCATTTGTTCATTTCGCGTTCATCTAAAGCCAACGTCGCCGCCTTAGTCTCGACATGACTCGCCTGCACCTTCCGGTGCGGGGCGGAATGCGAGAGCTGAGGCGGCGATGGCGTTCGACCCTGTCCCTTCCGAACCGCATGCGCAGGCGGCGCTCGCGTTGCATCGCTTCGGCTTCGGTCCGAAGCCCGGCGACATTGCGCGTATTTCAAGCGATCCGCGTGGCGCGATTCTCGGCGAATTGAAAGCCGGCCCCAGGACGATCGACGATCCCGCGCTATCGAGCAGCGCCGAGGATGCGCGCGACACCGTCGCGTTCCGCCAGGAGAAGAAGCGCGAGCGCGAGATGCGCCGCATGCAGACCGCCGCCGGAGGCGACACTGCGGCCCCGAACGACATGGCCGCCGCCGGCAGCAACGAGATGTCCGTGCGCAAGCCCGGCCCGCCGCTGCCGCAGCGCATCTACCTCGGCGAAGCGCAGGCGCATTACCAGGCCGCACTCGATGCCGACATCGGCCTCGTCGAGCGGCTCGTCTGGTTCTGGTCGAACCATTTCTGCGTCTCCGCCGACAAGGGCCTCGTGCGCTCGCTGTGCGGCGCCTATGAGCGCGAGGCGATCCGCCCGCACGTCACCGGCAAGTTCGCCGACATGCTCGTCGCCGCCGAGACGCATCCGGCGATGCTCATCTATCTCGACAATGCGCGCTCGTTCGGCCCGGACTCGATCGCCGGCCAGCGCCAGCACAAGGGGCTGAACGAGAACCTCGCGCGCGAGATCATGGAATTGCATACGCTCGGGGTGCGATCGGGCTACACGCAAACCGACGTCACCAATTTCGCCAAGGTGATCACCGGCTGGAGCGTCTATCCGCCGAAGCGTTTTCCCGAGCGCGGCGGCGAGTTCTGGTTCAACGCGCGCATGCACGAGCCGGGCGCGCAGACCGTGCTCGGCAAAAGCTACGCGCAGGACGGCCTCGCGCAGGGCCGCGCCGTGCTCGACATGCTGGCGCATCATCCCGCGACCGCGACGCACATCGCCACCAAGCTTGCCCGGCATTTCGTGTCGGATGAGCCGCCGGCCACCCTCGTCGAGCGTCTCGCCAGGCGCTTTCGCGACACCGGCGGCGATCTCGGGCAGGTCACGGAAGCGCTCGTCACGTCGCCCGAAGCGTGGAGCGCTCCGCGCACGAAATTGAAGAAGCCCGGCGAATGGACGGTCGCCTCGATGCGTGCCAGCGGCGTCGGCATTCGCGACGTCCGCCGTGTCGTCAACACGCAGAACATGCTCGGTGAGCCGCTGTGGCGACCGCCTGCGCCGAAGGGGTTCTCCGACGACAGCGCGGCCTGGGTCGACGGGCTCGCCGAGCGGCTCGACATCGCCAACCAGGTCGGCCGCCTCGTCGGCAATAGCGGCGCCGAACCCGACGCGATGGTCGATGCGGCACTCGGCCCTCTCGCCTCGCAGGAGACGCGCGAGACGGTGCGCCGCGCCGAGAGCCGGCCGCAGGCGCTCGCGCTTCTCCTGATGTCGCCCGAATTCCAGAGACGGTGAACCCATGAGCAACATCTTCCACGCGCCGTCCCGCCGCGAACTGCTCCTCGCCTCGGGCGTGCTGTTCGCCTGGGCGCATCTGCCGCGCGCCGCGCTCGCCGAAGGCCGCGATCCGCGCTTCCTCACCATCGTGCTGCGCGGCGCGCTCGACGGCCTCGCGACCGTGGCGCCGGTCGGCGACCCGGACTGGGTGCGGCTGCGCGGCGACGACGCGCTCACGCTCGACGGCGCGACAAAGGCCTTGCCGCTCGACAATTTCTTCGCGCTCAATCCGGCCATGCCGAACCTCGCGCGCATGTACCGCGACGGGCACGCCACCATCGTCCATGCCGTCGCCTCGCCCTATCGCGAGCGGTCGCATTTCGACGGCCAGGACGTGCTCGAGAGCGGCCTCACCAGGCCTGGCGCCGCCGATACCGGCTGGCTCAACCGCGCGCTCGCCACGATGGCGCCGGCCGAACGCGCGCGCGGCGGCAAGGAAGCTTTCGCCGTCGGCCCGGTGACGCCGCTCGTCGTACGCGGGCCCGCGCCGGTCCTGTCATGGACGCCGCCGAAACTGCCGCCGGCAACCGACGACACCGTCATGCGGCTGCTCGCGCTCTACCGCCACACAGATCCGGCGCTGGCGCATGCGCTCGAGGAGCGCGTCGATCTCGCCGCGATCGCGCGCGCCGGCGGCATGGACATGCGTCCGCAGAAGGGCGGCGCGCCGCAGCAGAAGGTGCCGGGCGCCTACATCAAGACCTACTTCGCGGACTCGGCCGGCGCCGCCGCGAAGTTCCTCGCCCGCGACGACGGCCCGCGCATCGGCGCGCTCGCCTTCGACGGCTGGGACACGCATGCCAATGAGGGCGCGGCGAACGGCCGCCTCGCGCTCCTGCTCGGCGCGCTCGACGGCGCGCTCGCGGCGGTCGAGGCCGGCATGGGCCCGGCCTGGAACGAGACGGTGGTCGCCGTCGTCACCGAGTTCGGCCGCACCGCGCGCATCAACGGCACCGAGGGCACCGACCACGGCACGGCGACCGTGGCGCTGCTGGCCGGCGGCGGGCTGAAGGGCGGACGCGTCATCGCAGACTGGCCGGGCGTCGCCGAGGCGAGGTTGTACGAGGCGCGCGACCTCAAGCCGACCACCGACCTGCGCGCGGTGCTCAAGGGCGTCCTGCACGATCACTTACGTGTCGATGCGCGCGCCCTCGACGACAATGTCTTCCCCGGCAGCTCCGGCGTAAAGCCCATGGGCGGGCTCGTCACCGGCGCCTGATCAGGCTCCGCTCTCCTTCAGGATCCACGCGTAATAGTCGGCATCGACGCTCTCGATCGGCATGACCATGATCGAGGGCGTCTCGTAAGGGTGCACCTCCTTCACGGCCTGCCGCAGCGGCTCGGCGAGGCCGGCGCGCGTCTTGAAGATCGCCACCGCCTCCTCGCCGCGCTCGAGCTTTCCCTGCCACCAATAATGCGAGATCATGCCGGGCAGGATGTTGACGCAGGCCGCCAGCCGCCGCTCGACCAGGGCGCGGCCGGACCGCTCCGCCTCGACAACCGAGGGCCAGGTCGTATACACGAGCACCGCGCGTTCCATCGATTTCAAGGCCCTCATGAGCCGTTTTCAGACCATCGCATTCGTCGCCGGCCAGACGCCGGAAGCGCGCGAGGCCTATGACCGGCTGTCGGCGGCGTACGGCAATGCCGAGCCGGACAAGGCCGATGTCATCGTCGCGCTCGGCGGCGACGGACTGATGCTGCAAACCCTGCACAAGTTCATGAAGTCCGGCAAGCCGATCTACGGCATGCATCGCGGCACCGTCGGCTTCCTCATGAACGACTACGCGACGGCAGACTTGCGCGAGCGCCTCGAAGCCGCGAAGCAGACGGTCATCCATCCGCTCCTGATGCGCACGACAGACTCGCGCGGCAAGTCGTTCGAATATCGCGCCATCAACGAAGTCTCGCTGTTCCGGCAGAGCGCGCAGGCCGCGCACCTGCGCGTCCTCATCGACGGACAGGAGCGCATGGCGGAATTGATCGCCGACGGGCTCCTCGTCGCAACCCCCGCCGGCTCGACCGCCTACAATCTCTCGGTGCAGGGGCCGATCATTCCGATCAACGGACCGCTGCTCGCGCTGACGCCGATCAGCCCGTTCCGGCCGCGTCGCTGGCGCGGCGCGCTGCTGCCCGACAAGGCGAAGATCACCATCGAGGTGCTCGAGGCGGAGAAGCGGCCGGTCGCCGCCGTCGCCGACCACGACGAGGTGCGCTCGGTGCGCAGCGTCGACGTCACGATGGACCACGCCATCGCCATCAATCTGCTGTTCGACCCGGGCCACAATCTCGACGACCGCATCCTGCGCGAGCAGTTCGGCGTCTGACTATCCGGGCGGGGGCCTTAGATGACGCAGGGCTTCGAATTCGACGTGAATGGCAAGCGCGTGAGCGTCACGCCGGCCAGCGACGACACGCCGCTGCTCGACGTGCTGCGCAATGCGCTCGGCCTCATGGGCACGCGCTTCGGCTGCGGGCTCGGGCAGTGCGGCTGCTGCACGGTGCTGATCGACGGCAAGCCCGAGAAGTCCTGCGCCAAGCCTGTGTGGTCAGTCGCGGGCAAGTCGGTCGTCACGATCGAAGGGCTCGGCACGAAAGAACAGCCGCATCCGTTGCAGCAGGCGTTCCTCGACGAGCAGGCCGGGCAATGCGGCTATTGCCTCTCCGGCATCATCGTCTCGGCCAAGGCGCTGCTCGAC
>JBQCFB010000081.1:0-8052 GCA_051959715.1 Pseudolabrys sp. | reverse complement strand
GGCGATCCGCGAGGACGTCGGTCGGCACAACGCGCTCGACAAGCTGGTTGGTGCGCTGGCGCGTACGGGACTATCCGGATCACGCGGCTTCGCGCTCGTCACGAGCAGGCTGTCGGTCGAGATGATCCAGAAGGCGGCGTCGCTGTCGATTCCGCTGGTGGTCGCGGTGTCGGCGCCGACCGCGCTTGCCGTGCGCACGGCCGAAGCCGCCGGCATGACACTCGTCGGTGTGGCGCGTCACGACGGATTCGAGGTCTTTACCCATCCGCAGCGCATCAAGGAAGAACGGGGGCTCCATGTCGTCGCCGGATAAGCTCGTCTACATGGCCAACCAGATCGGCAGGTTCTTCGCCACGCAGGGCAAGGACGTCGAGATCGACGGCATCGCCACGCATATCAAGAAGTATTGGGAGCCGCGGATGCTCAAGCAAATCTATGCGCATCTCGACGCCGGTGGCGTCGGGCTCGAGCCTGCGGTCAAGGTTGCGCTGACACGCTTGAAGGAAGCGGACAGCGCAACGGCCTGAGGCTAGCGCGCCGGCTGCAATATCTCTTCCAGCCAGTCCCACATGTACGCCGAGCAGATGCTCTGGTTGTCGATCTGGCAGTGGTGGTAGCCGCCTTCCTCGCGGCTGAAGATCTTCATCACCTTGTTCTTCGAACCGACCGCGTCGAAGCACTTCTGCGCTTCCGGAAGCGGGATCTGCTCGTCGCCCTCGCCGTGCAGCATCAGGAACGGGCAGCGCATCTTCTGCACGACGCCGTCGAGCTTGAACGGAGCGAGGCGCTTGAGCGCGTCCTCCTGCGAGCTGGCATTGAGTACCCAGGAGATGTGCTGCGCCGCGACCGAGAGCGACGGCGTGTCGGCGCGGGCGAGGCGGTCGAAACGGTCCTGCCAGATCTTCTGGTAGTCCCACTGCGCGCCCCAGGCGATGCAGCAGGCGTATCGTGGCTCCATCGCGGCGGCGCGTGGCGCGTAATAGCCGCCGAGGCTGATCGCCATGACGCCGATGCGTTTCGGATCGACCTCCGGCCGGTTCGCCAGATATTCGTAGACCGGCGTCGCGTAATGCTCGGTGTCGTGGCGCAGGTAGAGATCGCGGAAGCGGATGCTCTCGCCATTTCCGGGGCCGTCGACGATGAGGCAGGCGATGCCGCGTGCGACAAGGTCGGCGACGCCCTTGAAGTACTGGATCTCCTTGGTGACGTCGAGGCCGTCGAAGAACACGACGGCCGGCACCTTGCCGCCGTTCTTGACCGATTCGGCGTGCACATAGATCGCCGGCAGGCTCTTGTCGCCGTAGGGAATCTCGACGTGCTCGAGCTTGGGCCGCTTCAGGAACTTGGCGGCGTCGCGCAGGCAGTCGACGCCGCGCATGTAGGCGTCATTGCCGGCCTTGCTCTTCGGCTGCAGGAAACGTTCGCCGACGTGATAGCAGATGCTGGCGCGCTGCAGGTATTGAGCGCCGCTCACCGCGCGGCCCTTGGCGATGAGATCGCGGCCGCGGTCCTCGATCGTCCGCCCCTCGCGCGCCCATTCGCGGAACCAGGCGTCGTCGTCGCCGATGCTGCCTTTCAGGCGCAGGCCGATGCGGTTGATCTCGCCGATTTCGGCGCCGCCCCATGGCGCGCTGTTCAGGCCGATCAACAGACCGTGCGACCAGCGATAGTTTTCCGGGAAATAGACGAACGAGAGTTCTTCTTGCGCGCTCATGGGACCGATCTTGCGGTGGGTGACGGGAAATGCGGCAGGGCCACGAGGACCCTGCCGCTGTGTTTCGGGTGCGGCGATTACTGATCGAGGTGGATGTTGTTGTCCTTGATCACCTTGCCCCAGCGCGCGATTTCGCTCTTCATGATCTTGGCGGCCGCGGCGGTCGTGCGCTCGCTCGGCGGATAGACGTCGACGCTCTGGTCATGCCAGCTCTTGACGATCGCCGGGTCCGACAGGGTCTTCTGCAAGGCGGCGTTGAGCTTTTCGACCACATCCTTCGGCGTCCCCGATGGCGCGTATATGGCCTGCCAGAAATTGATGTCGAGCTTTTCGCCGAACTTGTCGACGAAGCTCTTCACGTTCGGCAGCTCCGGCAGCTTGGTCTTCTGGGTGACCCCATAGGCCTTCATGTTGTGCGCGTTGACCTGCTGGATGATCGACTGCGGCGTCGCAAAGAACAGGTCGACGTGGCTGCCGATGATGTCGTTGAGCGCAGGCGCTGCGCCGCGATACGGGATCATGTCGACCTTGACGCCGGCCTCCTGCGCCAGCAGGGCGGTCGCGAGATGGCCGGTGGCGCCGTAACCGGGGATCGCGGCCTTCAGCGTGCCCTTCTTCATCAGCGCCAGGAGTCCGTCGAGGTCGTCGGCCGCGAGGTCCTTGCGGCCGACCAGCACCAGCGGATTGCGGTTGACGAAGATGACGGGGACGAGGTCCTTCTCGGTGTTGAAGGGCAGGTTCTTGTACAGCGTGACGTTCGCCGAAATCTGCAGGTTGTGCAGGAGGAGCGTGTATCCGTCCGGCGCGGCCTTGGCGACCTTGTTAGTGCCGATGATGGTGCCGCCGCCGGTGACGTTCTCGACGATGAAGCTCTGCTTGAGCTGCTTGGACAGCGAGTCGGCGACGACGCGCGCCGTCTGGTCGGTCGGACCGCCGGCCGGATACGGCACGATGATCGTCACCGTCCGGCTCGGATAGTCCTCCGCCTGCGCGGGCAGGGCCGTGGCGGCGAGGCCGGCCGACGCCAATGCGAAGATGAATGTACGCCTGATCATGTTTTCCTCCCTGGATCGATTGTTTTTTGTTGAGACGCTTCAGCTCTCCGGAATGACCGGCAGCAGCAGGTAGGGCTGCTTGCCGGGCGCGAAGTGCAGTGTGTTGCGGCAATCGAACGTCGCCGCGGGCCGGTCGTCCTTGTCGATGTGCAGGAACGGTCCGACGCCCTTCATCGGATAGGGCGCGTTCGGCAAAGCGATGTCCTTGCCGTCGACCTCGTAATCGCGGCCGAGAATGGTGAGCGCGAGCTGATAGCCCGGCGGCACGACGATCGAGGTCGGCAGGATCTCGACATCGAGTTCGACCGGTTCGTTCGGCGTCAGCGGCTGGATCTCGTCATGCGAATGCCACGGCCGGTAGGGCAGCGTCTTCTTCGGATCGAGCTTGCGGTGCGACGCGCGCAGCCAGCCGAGACCGACCGGCACGCGCGGGTCGTTCGAACCGATGAACGTCACCTCCTTGCCGGCGGGATCATAGACGCGCAGCGCGGCGATGATGTCGGCGTCGGTCGTCTCCGAGGACAGCCAGAGCTTGAGCGCGACCGGGCCGGTGATCTCGAGCGGCGTCTTCGCCGGCGGCAGGCGGAAGGTCAGGCCGTCGCCCATCGTCGCGTATGTCAGCGTCGTCTGCGCCTGCGGCGCGTCAGTTGTCAGGCGCGATGCCGCCGGATCGAGATAGAACTTCGTCCATTGCGTTCGCGCCAGCGGCCATTCGTTCTCGGCGCGCAGCACGAACTTTTCACCGGGATGGCGCACGTTGAGCGAGACCTTAGGCTGCTTGCTCCAGCCGGTGTCCTCGCCCTTGAGGAAGTGGCCGAAGAAGCGCTTCTGAAGGCCCTCGCCGTAATTGCTGTAGAAATGCGTGAAGTGCGTGTCGCCGTGCACTTCGAGCCATTTCTGCTGTGAGCCGGCGGCGATATAGCCCTCGAAATTGCCGCGCGGATGCAGGCCCATGCCGCCCCAGTTTCCGGCGGACAGAAGAGGCGCCTCGATACGCGCGAAATCGGCGGTGCGCGCATTGTAATAGTCGTCGACGAGCACGCGGCGCTTCGGCTCGCCGGGTGTATCGGTACGGCGCTTCGCCAGTTCCTTTTCATCGATCGTGTCCGGCCCCGCAACGAGCTCGCCGGTCACGACGCTGCGCGCGCCGCGCTCGCCGACGCCGTGCTGCACGCTCGCAACCTGGCGCGGATGCCACGAGGCGAGGAAATCGCTGAGGATACCGCCGTGCCGGCATAGATCGCGGTAATAGTCGGACGCACCTTCCCAGATGCACAGCGCGGCGAGATGCGGCGGCCGCAGCGCGCCGACAATCCACTGGTTCATTGCATAGTATGAAATGCCGTTGATGCCGACCTTGCCGTTCGACCAGGCTTGCGTGCCGGCCCATTCGACGCACTGGTAGAGGTCTTCGCCCTCGCGCGCCGACCAGACATCGAGCACGCCGGGCGAGCGGCCCGCGCCGCGTGAGTCGACGCGCAGGCAGGCATAGCCATCCGGCACCCATTTTTCCGGATCGACGAGTTCCCAGTTCTGGAATTTGTTGCTCGATCCCTCGAGCACTTCCGGCGCGGCGGCCGTCAGGCGCGCCCAATTGCCCTTGTAGCCTTCCTGGAACGAGAGGCCTTTCGCGTAAGGACCGTAGCTCAGAATAACCGGGTACTGACCGTCTTCGACAGGACGAAAAAGATCGGCGCGCAGGACGATTCCGTCGTCCATTTCGATCGCGACATCCCAATCGATGCGCATTCCGTTCCGGGTTTCCGTCTTTGTACCTGTCATGCGGTCTCTTCGCTCGCTAAAGATGCGCCGCCCCGGCCGTTGATCAAACGACCGTTTAAACGTGCCACGCACGTGACGTGAGTCAAGCCGTTTGACTGCAGGCGACGATTGCGGCGAAAGCTTATCGGGCGACGCCCATGCGGAGATGTTTCAATCCCGCATACACCGTGTCGTTCCGCGGCGTCGCAATGCCGTGCGCGCGTCCGAGCCGCGAAACGTGGCCGTTGAGCCAGTCGACCTCGAGGCGATTGCCGCGCAACACGTCGTGTGCCATCGACGTGCGCATGTCGCGCGGCACGTTGGCGTCGGTATAGGCCATGCGCTCGTCGACGAAGCCGTCCTCCAGCATCACGCCTTCCGCGCGCCCGATATCGAATGTCTCCTGCATCAGGCCGCGCAGGAAGGCGCGCGTGTCGGCGTCTTCGAGAATGGCGCCGAGCGTCATGCGCGTGAGCGCCGTCGCACCCGATGTGCCGGTCAGGACGACGTACTTGCGCCAGCGGTCGCGCTGGATGTCGCTCGAGAATTTGACGACGCAGGTGGCGCCGGCCGAGCTCGTGGCGAAACGCTCCAGTATCTCGTCGCCGCGCCCGTCCGGCTGCCCGAAGGTGATCGCATGGAAGCTGCTGGTCTGCCGGATCAACCCCGGCTCGACGATCACGCTCGAGACAGAGGCGACGCCGGGCACGACATGGCGCGGTGGCAGAATGCCGGAGACGCGCTCATAGCTGTCGACGCCGTTCTGAAGCGTGATCAGGCGGGTATGCTCGCCGAGCAGGGGACGCGCGAGCTCCGCCGCAGTTTCGACGTCCCACAGCTTGACCGCGAACAGCACGATATCGACGGGCCCGATGGCCGCCGGATCGTCCGTGACGTTCGGCCGGGGCAGGTGGGCGTCGCCGTGAATGCTGAGAATGCGTAACCCGTCGCGCCTCATGGCGTCGAGATGTGCGCCGCGCGCGACGAAATGCACGTCATGGCCGGCCGCCGCCAGCCGCGCTCCGAAATAGGCGCCGACGCCGCCCGCCGCCAGAACCGCAATCCGCATAGGTCTTCCCGGTGTCTTCGTTCGGCAGTCGCGATGTGGGTCGCCACGGCTCACGCCGCGGCAGGCGCCTCGGCGAGATCCGGATGATCGCGCAGCCACGCGGCGAGCATGCTTGTTTCAATCTTTGCCGGGCGGACATTACGCCAGCGAGGGCGAGGTCGCCAAGCGCGACACCACCCGCGTCAAGGATTGCGGGGCTTCAACCGCGCAGTTGGAAGAGGCTGACGTCGATCGCGCCGCCGCGGAAGCCTGCCTCGCAGTAGCTCAGATAGTAGTCCCACATGCGGCGGAAGCGTGCGTCGAGGCCGAGCGCCGCGACGGCGTCGCCTTGCCGGGCGAAGCGATTGCGCCAGTCCTGGAGCGTGCGCGCATAGGAGAGACCGAAGGCTTCCTCGACGCCTGGAGAGAGGCCGGCGCGGCTTGCGGCGTCGCGAAGGGCTGACTTGGTCGGCAGCATGCCGCCGGGGAAAATGTAGCTCTGAATGAAGTCGGGATTGCTACGGTAGCCGGGGAACCGGTCTTCCGCGATTGTGATGACTTGCAGCACGCAAGTGCCGCCCGGCTTGAGGCAGGCGCGCAGTTTGTCGAAATAAATGGGCCAATAGTGTTCGCCGACCGCTTCCAGCATCTCGATCGAGACGATGCGGTCGAACTGTCCGCCGACGTCGCGATAGTCCTGGAGCCGGATATCGGCGCGGTCCTGCACGCTGAGGCGATCGACGCGCTCCTGCGCATAGCGAAGTTGTTCGGTCGAGAGCGTGAGCGCGGTCATGTGGCAGGACTGCCGCGTCAGCAGCCGTTCGAGCACGCCGCCCCAGCCACAGCCGATCTCGAGCACGCTGTCGCCGGCCTTGACGTCGAGCAGCGCCGCTATGCGGTCGAGCTTTGCTTCCTGCGCCTCATCGAGCGTCTCGATGCCCGAAGCGTAAATTCCCGACGAGTAACTCATGCCGGGGTCGAGCCACAGATTATAGAAATCGTTCCCGAGGTCGTAGTGCGCAGCGATGTTGCGGCGGCTGCCGCGCTTGGTGTTGGCGCGCAGGCCATGCGCGATGCGGCGAACGAGCCGCGTACCGACATGACCGCGGAAGCCGCAGGCATCCGTTTCATTGCTCAGCGCCCATTCGAGAAACCGCGGCAGGTCGGGCGTCGTCCAGTCGCCGTCCATGTAGGCTTCGGCGAAGCCGACCTCGCCGCCGCGCACGAGGCGCCAGACCGCCCGCGAGCGTTCGAGGACGACGACGGACTCGATGCCGCTCGTGCGGCCGATGAAATCGATGGCCTCGCCGGCCGACGTAACGACCCGCAGCGAGCCGGCCGCGGGCTGCGGCACGAGTGCGCGCAGCATGCGCGCCGTCCAGCCGGGCGATTGGCGGCCGGAACTGCGGTCGATCGTGTCTATGGCGGTCATCTTTTGTCCTGGGGCCGGTCGGGCGGCATCGCTGTGACGGGATGGGCCGGCGCCGGCGGCCGCGGATGGAGGCGAATGCCTTTCCACCAGATCTTCAGCGCTTCCCAATGGATCGCGCCGACCACTTTCAGGGTCAGCAAGGGATGCGTGACTAGCGCCAGCGCGAGGGCGCGGTCGGACAAGGCGCGGCGCTCGCCGACAAGGGACGCGGTCAGTACCGGCCCTCGCGGACTGGCGGCGGAAACGACGACGGAGACCTTGTCAGCCGGCGGTGCGACGCGGAAATCGTAAGTCAGGTCCATGCCGAGGAACGGCGAGACATAAAACACCTTGTCGCACCGCTGATGGACGAGGGGCGCATCCGCGGCGACCGGCAGAAGATAGCTGTGCATCTGACCGAACGTGTTGCGGACCTCGTAGAGTAGGGCGGCGAGCGAGCCGTCGCGGCGGTGGCAGAAGTAGATGCTCAGCGGGTTGAACACGTAGCCGAGGATGCGCGGCATGCAGAGCAACGCGATGCGGCCGCCGTCCCAGTCGATCGCATGCTCGGCCAGCGTGCGCTCGACATAGGCGCGCAGCGGCCGCGTGCGGCCGTCGCCGTGATCGCCGTCGTGGAAGCTGACAAGGTTGAAGCGGTTGCGCGAGAACAGGCGGAGCTCGCCGAATGTTTCATCGAGATCGATCAGCAGCCAGAAGGCGCGATAGCGCAGACGATGCCGCCGCGGCGCCAGCCGCCGGTGCATGACCGACCCGACGTAGAGCACCGATGCCCGCGGTTCCGTCATCACGCGGCCTCCGGGATGGGAGCATGCGGACGCCGCGTGATCTGGATTCGGTCCGACTCGCCGGCGACGGTCCACGGCCGGCGCAGGCCGCCGAGCGCTTCGGCGACCGCGAGCCCGGCCTGGAGGCCGTCCTCGTGGAAGCCGGCGCCGAAATAGGCGCCGCAGAACCAGACATTGCCGCGCCCCTGCAACGACCACAGCCGCGACTGCGCGAGGATCGCGCGCGTGTCGAACATCGGGTGCTCATAGATCTCGCT
>JBQCFB010000080.1:0-12323 GCA_051959715.1 Pseudolabrys sp. | reverse complement strand
GAGGCGACGGCGGATTACTTCAAGGAAAAGCGCAATCTGGCGGCGATCGAGCGGCTGGCGAAGGAAGTCAATATCCTCGACGCCGAGAAGCCGAAGAAGGACACGGCGGTCGCCGGCAAGACGGTGGTGTTCACCGGTTCGCTGGAGAAATTCACGCGCGACGAGGCCAAGGCGACGGCCGAACGCTTGGGCGCCAAGGTGTCGGGATCGGTATCGAAGAAGACCGACTACGTCGTCGCCGGTCCGGGCGCCGGTTCGAAGCTCGCCGAAGCGCAGAAGCACGGCGTCACGGTCCTGACCGAAGACGAGTGGCTGAAGCTGATCGGTCAGTAGACCGACGCGAGCGCCATAGGCAGGAGCGACAGGATAAGAACTGCGCCTAGGGTGAGCAGGCTTGTCTGCCGCGCCGGGATGGCCTCGTGCAATCGCTTCGACCGGGTCCAATAGGCGTAGAAGGCAATTGCGAGTGGCAGCAATGCCGGAAAGATCGCCGCGGCCGGCATGTTGCGCGAGCACATGTCGATCGCGACAAAGGCCGCGACGCCCGAAAAGGGGATGAGGAAAATCCAGGCGACAGCCGCCCAGCGCGGCATCGATCCCATGATGCCGGCCGCGATGAGCAAGACTGCGAGCAGGACCCAGAGGCCGCCGGTGACGAACAAGGCCTCGAAGGCATTGGCCATGGCCGCCTCGCCGCCGCCGGCCCGCGTGTTCAGCGCGTTAGCAATCATTATGACGTAGAGCGGGCAGGCGAGCGCCGTCAGCGCGAACAGGCCGTATGGCCGGGACGTTCCGATGTCCGTCGATGTCGAGATGGCAGAGCCCCCTAAGGCAAAAGCCTATGCGGCCACCACTCGCGTCGCAAGCGCGACCTATCCCGTCATCCTGAGGAGCGCGCCGCAGGCGCGCCTCGAAGGATCTGTGAGCCAGAGGTCCTTCGAGGCTCGCTTCGCTCGCGCCTCAGGACGACGGGAAGTCACAGCGGCCTTGTCGCCGCCGCAAGCCAGCCCTGCGTCTCGCCATCCACCAGCGGCGCGACTTCCGCGTTGACCCGCGCGTGGTAGCTGTCGAGCCAGTGCCGCTCCTTGGCGGTGAGCAGCGCCGTGTCGACAAGCCGCCGGTCGATCGGCGCCAGCGTGAGCGTCTCGAACGCGTTGAGCGGCTTTTCGGCGCCGGCAGGCGCTGGAGCGGCGATCACCAGCACCAGATTCTCGATACGGATGCCGAAAGCGGCGGTTTTGTAATAGCCCGGTTCGTTCGACAGGATCATGCCGCGCCGGAGCGCGACATGGCCGAGCTTGGAAATGCGCGCCGGCCCTTCGTGCACCGAGAGATAGCTGCCGACGCCATGGCCGGTGCCGTGGTCGAAGTCGAGCCCCGCCTGCCACAGCGAAGCGCGGGCCAGCGTATCGAGCTGCGCGCCGGTGGTGTTCTCCGGATAGATCGCGGTCGCGATCGCAATGTGCCCCTTGAGCACGCGCGTGAAGCGGTCGCGCATCTCGTCGCTCGGCGTGCCGACGACGACGGTGCGCGTGATGTCGGTCGTGCCGTCCTCGTACTGTGCGCCGGAATCGACGAGGAACAGCTCGTTCGTGCCGATCTTGCGGTTCGACTCGCGCGTGACGCGGTAGTGCACGATCGCGCCGTTCGGGCCGGCGCCCGAGATGGTCGGAAACGACACGTCCTTCAGGAGCCCGGTGTCGCGGCGGAAGCTCTCCAGCGCGGCGACCGCGTCGATCTCGGTGAGTTTTCCTTTCGGCGCCTCGCGGTCGAGCCAGGCGAGGAAGCGGGTCACCGCCGCGCCATCGCGCAAATGCGCGGCGCGCGTGCCGGCGATCTCGGCGTGGTTCTTCACTGCCTTCATCAAGGTGATCGGATCGGCGGCGCGCTCCGGCTTGCCGCCATTGTCGGCGACGATCTTGCCGAGCGCCTCGACGGCGCTCGCCTGATCGAGACGGACCTGCTTGTCCTTGAGGCCGGCGAGGTCGCCCGTGAGATCGTCGGGCGTGCGGATGTCGGCGACGCCTTCGAGCGCCGCGCGCGCCGCATTGTCGAGCTTCCTGGGTTCGACATAGAGGCGCGGCCGGCCGTCGCGCGGAATCAGCGCGAAGGCGAGCGCCAGCGGCGTATGCGCGATATCGGAACCGCGGATGTTGAAGGTCCAGGCGACGTTCTGCGGATCGGAGACGACAAGGGCGTCCGTCTTCGTCTTCTCCAGCTCGGCGCGCACGCGGCCGAGCTTGTCGGCGGCGCCTTCACCCGCGAGCTTGATGTCGCGCAAGATCACCGGACCCGACGGCGGCGCGGGACGGTCGCGCCATAGGGCATCGATCGGGTTCGTGTCGACCGCGACGAGCTCCGCGCCGGCGTCGGCGCAGGCCTGCTTCAGCTTCTCGACGCCGTCGCTCGTGTGCAGCCACGGATCATAGCCGATGCGGCTGCCGGCCTTCGCGTTCTTCGCCAGCCATTGGCTCGGAGGCGTATCGACGAGATGCTCGATCGCGAACACCGCTTTGTCGACCTGCGCGTCGGCCTGCACGGTGTAGCGGCCGTCGACGAACACGGCGGCCTTGTCGGCGAGCACGACTGCGGCGCCGGCCGAGCCGGTGAAGCCGGTCAGCCAGGCGAGCCGCTCTTCGCCTGCCGGCAGATATTCGTTCTGCTGCCGGTCGGCGCGCGGCACGGCGAAGCCGGACAGGCCGCGGCGCGCGAGTTCGGCGCGGAGATCGGCGACGCGGCCGGCGCTCTTGTCGCGCTCGCTGGCATCCTCGAACGTCTGGAACCTGGCTTCGAACATGGCCGGCACTCTAGCCGCCTCGGCCACGCGCGCAACCGCCGCGCTTCAGAACAAGCGTCATCCAGCCATCGAGTGGAATACGGCGTTCCAGGCGAAAACCCTGCGCCGCGTAGTGCGCCAGCGCGGCATTGGCGTGCGACGGCAGGAGACCCGACAGCACGACGCGCGCGTTGCGTGCGACCGGCCGACGGATCGGCACGGCGAGGCGGGTGAGGGGCCCGAGCAGGATGTTGGCGAAGACGAGATCGAACGGCCGGTGCTGCGTGATCGCGCGGGCGCTGGCGCCGGGCGCATGGATGAAGGCGATGCGCGGCGAACGGTTCAAGCGCGCATTGTTGCGCGCGGCGACGACGGCGACGCGGTCGATGTCGCTCGCCACCACTTTGGTACGCAGCCTTTTCGCCGCGGCGATCGCCAGCACGCCGGAGCCGGTGCCGATGTCGAGGACGCGGCGGAAAGTGCGCCGCCGCGCGAGGTCGTCGAGCCCCATCAGGCAACCGCGCGTCGTGCCGTGGTGGCCGGTGCCGAAGGCGAGCGCCGCCTCGATCTCGATGCCGAGATCGTTCGGGTGGACGCGGTCGCGGTCGTGCGAACCGTGCACGAGGAAACGGCCGGCGCGCACGGGTTTCAAACCTTCGAGGCTCTGCCGCACCCAGTCGGTGTCGTTCACCGCCTCGAAGCGCAGCGCCTGCGCGGCCTCCTCGCCGCCTGCGATGCGCACGAGCTCGCGCAACCGCGCCTCGTCGCCGGCGCCCTGCATGTGCACGGCCACTTCCCATTCGCCGCGCTCGTTCTCGAAGGCGGCGCAGGCGGCCTCCTCGGCGTCCAGGCTTTCGGCAAGGAAGGACGCGATGCGGCGGGCGGTGGCCTCATCGGTGGTCAGGCGGGCCGCGGTGGTATCGGTCATGGCGGCCGAAGGTGGCCGCTTGCCGCGCGGCGCGCAATGGCGCGGCACGGCGTCAGCACAGGAATATCGCCGCCGCGCGGCGTCCGGAATGACGGTGGTTCAGCGCCCGAAGAAGAACGGGAAGGGCGGCGGGGGATTGTCGTCGCGATAGTCGCGGCGGACGACGTAGGGCCGCCGGGAGGCGTAGCGCTGGTCGTTATCGTAGCGCGGCTGCTGGGCGTAATAGCCGTCGTCGCCGTTGTTGCTCCAGTTGCGCGAATAGGTGTTGTCGCGCGGATAGGCGTTGTCCTGCGAATAGGTGTTGTCCTGCGGCAGCGAGCCGGTGACGTCGCCGTCGTTCTGCTGCGGATCGATCTGAAGCGGCTGGCCGGCATTGCCGCGCTTGGCGACCAGCGCGCCGCCGGTCGGAATCTGGCCGTCGAGCACCACCTTGGTGTTGGCCATGCCTTCCGCCTTCACCAGGTCCCACAGCTTGGCGGCATTCGCCACAGACAGGCGCACGCAGCCGTGCGACACCGGCCGGCCGAGCGATTTCTCATAGGTGCCGTGGATGGCGTGGCCCTTGTTGTCGAAGAACATCGCGTAGGGCATGGGCGCGTTGTCCCACTCCTGGCTCAGATGATCCTTGTCCATGCGGTTCGGCTTGAATTCGCCGGACGGCGTGTCGTAGTGCGGGCCGCCGGTCGAGACCGGCCAGACATAGCGCGGCACGCCGTCGACGGTGACCGTCATCCGCTGTGCGGACTTGTCGACGTTGATCAGCAGGTCGGCATAGGCCGGCGCCGTCAGACCAAAGAGAATTGTGGCGGCGGCAACCGCGTTCAGCCGACAAAGACGCATAAGGATACTCCCGAACCAGCCTTCAAGGAGAGACGAGCCTTGGCTGCGGCCAAGGCTCGAATAAGGCAATCACGGGAAATTCAATGCTTTCGGGGCGTTGCCGTTCCAGACCGGCGGATCGGCGGCGTCACATGATCTGCTTGCCGCGGGCGTCGAACGCCTTCTCGATCTTGACCACCGCGGCGATGCCGGTATCGGCGCCGACATGGGTCTGCTCGCGGGGCAGGAGCATGGAGAACACCTTCTGGTGTACCGGCCCGCTCTCGACCAGCTCGACCTTGCCGAAGAAGCGGATGAAGCCCGACTCGAGCACGCCGTCCCGCTGCGCCTTGAAGTTCGCGTACATGATGCACACCCGCCGGTCGTGGCCGAGGTTTTCCAGCACGCCCTTCTTCGAGCGCTCCCACCAGGCGAGCGTGGTGTCGTCATAGGCGATCATGGAGCCCTTTGGCGCGATGTTCGGACCGAGCGGCCCGGTCGTGGCGACGAGCAGCGGGTAGCCGTCGTCCCAGGCGGACAGGATCAGCGATTTCAGGGTGGCGGTGAGGGGCATGGGAGGACTCGCGGTGCGGAATTGCGCCGCCAGCATCGCCATCGCGCGGCCGGGGTCAAGCGGCATGGAACTTTGCCCCGGTCCCGGGCATTCTTTGGCTGTTCGAGGAGACAAAGGGGAGGGGACCCATGCATTTCAGCGATCAAGGCATTCTCGTCATCCTGCTGGTCGGCCTGGTGGCCGGCTGGCTCGCCGGCAAGATCGTGCGCGGCGCCGGCTTCGGCATCATCGGCGACATCGCCATCGGCATCGTCGGCGCCTTCATCGCCAGCTGGCTCATGCCGCGGCTGCACATCGCGCTCGGCAGCGGCCTCATTCGCGAAATCATCAATGCCACGCTCGGCGCCGTCGTCCTGCTGCTGATCGTGCGTCTCGTGTCCGGAGGAGGCCGCCGATGGTGATGGTCGATACGCTGCCGCGGGTGCCCGTGCGGACGGATGCGCGCGTGCGATGCGCCTGCGGCGGCACCATGAACATCGCCACAGTCGAGACCGTGCCGCACCGGCTCGACGTCATGCGGCACACCTATGACTGCGGCGCCTGCGGCGTCTCGGCCGACTTCGTCGTCGCCAAGAAGCCGGCCTGAGCCGACCCCTTAATCCGACGGCGACGGCGACTAGATGAGGGGGGCGGCCCGCGCGGCCGCGCCCCGGAGAGCCCCATGTCCGAGCCGCTCGTCGTCGTGATCCCCCACCGCCTCGGCAAGGACGAGGCGCTGCGTCGCATCCGCGACGGCCTTGGGCGCGCCAAGAGCGAGTTCGCCTGGATCCTGACCATGGAGGACGAGCGCTGGGAGGGCGACACGCTGCACTTCTCGGCCAAGGCGATGGCGCAGCGCGCACAGGGCACCATCGGCGTCTATGACGGCGCCGTGCGCGTCGAGGTGCGCCTGCCCTGGCTGCTGCAGCGCTTTGCGGAAGCCGCGCAGCGCGTCATCGGCCACAAGGGCCAGCTCATGCTGGAGAAGAAATAGCTACTTCTTCTTGTTCGGCATCAGCGCCTGCTCGACGGTGCGGGCGCGCTTGCCCCCGAACACCTGCGCGTCGCAGGGCTTGTCCGGCTCGCAGGAGACGATGCAATCGGTGCCCTTGGCGCCCTTGCAGTCGGTGGCGCAGCCGTAGCGCGCGCCGCCTTCGGAGTATGAGCCGCCGACCTTGTCGCAGACCTGTTTGAGCTCGGCGGATGTGGTCTTCGGCAGATGGAGATCCCGCGCCATCGACGCCTGGCCGATGACGAATATCCCGCTCAGCACGAGCAGGGTGGTCAGAATACGCATGGGTCAAATCCCCCGGAACGCGTCGACCCCTCGGGGGGCATTATAGGCTGGACGGGGCGCGGGGATAGCGGGGCCTCTCTCCGCCCTCATCCTGAGGAGCGGCCGAAGGCCGCGTCTCGAAGGACGAGGGCGGCCCCCATCCTTCGAGACGCGTCGCTGCGCGTCGCTCCTCAGGATGAGGGCCTGGCGCTAATTCCCCAATTCCAGCACCCAGTACGTCCGCCCGTTGCCGCCGGTGGCCGAGGCGATGCCGTAGCGCGACACGCCCTTCATGAGCATGTTGCGGCGGTGTCCGGCCGAGCGCGACCACATGCGGATGACGCAGTCTTCCGTGGCGCAGCCATAGGCGACGTTCTCCGCCGCGGTCGAGGAGATGTTGCCGAGCCGCTGGCGGAAGCCGGCATGGTCGAGCCGGCCGCGGCCGGCCAGCGCATGCGCGTGCTCATAGGCGGCGCCGGACAATTCCGACGACACCGAGAGCGGCGGCAGCTTGTGCTGGGCGCGGAAGGAGTTGATGTCGAGCGCGAAGGCCGGTCCGGCGAGGCCGACGGCCAGCGCGGCGGCCGCGGCCGCCCGTGCGAGAGCGTGCATCATGGCTTGATCCTGACACCCCCCGCCGGGCTATGTAGCACACTTGCCCCGGCCGGCGGGAACCGACAGGTCCGGCGCGCATCCAAGGCCTGACCCGACCCGAAAGACCCCATGCCGCCCGACCTGCCGCCGCAACCGACCATCGAGGGTTACGCCATCGTCTCCGCCGATGGCATGCTCGCCGACGCGCAAGGCGTGATGCCCGACACATTGAAGTTCGCGGCCGACCAGCGCTTCTTCGAGCAGGGGCTCGACGCCTGCGACCTGGTCGTGCACGGCCGCCATTCGCGCGAGGAGCACGCGCGCTCGGCGACACGCCGCCGCCTGATCCTGACGCGGCGCGGCCCCGGCCTCGAGGCCGCGTCGCAAAGCCCGCAGGTGTTCTACTGGAATCCGGCCGGCACGCCGTTCGAGGATGCGCTGGCCGCGTTCGACGCGCGGGTGACGCGCGTCGGCGTCATCGGCGGCACGGAGGTGTTCGGCCTGTTCCTGCCGCGCTACGACGTGTTCTGGCTGAGCCGCGGCCCGACGCCGCCTTTGCCCGGCGGCCGCCCGGTGTTTCCGGGCGTGCCGGCCGAGACGCCGGAACAGGTGCTAGTGCGTTGCGGGCTCGCTGCGCGCGAGGAGCTCGTGCTCGACGCCGCCGCTGCCGTCCGTGTCACGGCGTTTCGCCGCGCTGGCCGTCACGGTTGAGCCGCCGCCTTCGTCGACGCACAGATACTGCGCGCCGCTCATGCCGAGCCGGTGCGCCGCGCCGCGCGCGAGATCGAGTCTTGCTCCCTGAGCAAAAGCGATGCCGTAAGGCCCGCGATCGTTGATGCGCACGGTGAGCGAGCGGCCGTTCTTCGGATTGGTGACCGTGAGATGCGTGCCGAGCGCCCAGGTGCGCGCCGCCGCGGTGTTGCCGTTGGCGTCGAAACGCTCGCCGGTCGCGGTGCGCGTGCCCGAAGCGTAATGGCTCGCGAGCACTTCCTGCCCGGCACAGGTGCCGGAGCGCTTCACGAATTTATGGACCGTCGACCAGCCACCCGCATCCGCCGCGGAGGCGGAGAGGAGGAGGCCAGCGCCCGCCGCTGCGGCGGCGGCAATCGACAGCCCGGTTCGGTAAAACTTTAAGGATTCGGTTCCCGTCATGGGAACCCTGTTAGCGGGGAAAAAGGGGCGAGATCAAGGCGGGGGGGTGGGGGGGGTAATGAAGTAGGGCAGGATTTAGCCTAAGATGTAAACCCTCCCAGAGTGATCGCGTGGAGAACGAAGGCCACTGCCTGCTCAACCGCCCTTTTCTGTCTCGCATCTTTGTTCTTTCGCTTGTTTCCGTCCGCCCAATCACAGACCGCCTTTACGATTACCCAATCGACACCGCGCTCTGTCGCCGCCGAATAAAGGCCAGCGCCCTCCATTTCGCCGCCAATCGCTTCAGGGGCCATTTTTTTTAGTTGTTCCCGGAAATCTATCTGGTCAACAAGCTTTTCCCCGGACAGCAGCAGGCCAAATTTAACATCGCTCGTCGCCCAGCCCGCAGTTGCTGCTCGAAGTCGGCCGACCAACATCGCCGATGCGGATGGCTTATCTCCACGGAACAAGATATCGGCTGTGCCGTCGGGCTTCTTTCCAACCCTCTGTAATTCATATGGGTAAAGCTGATGGCTGACTAGGATCGTCCCAATCTTCTGCTTATCCTCATCGATACCAAATGCAATTCCGACCATGACGACGCGAACGGCCTTCAATTCATCGATGGCGTCTGCGACCGTTGGAAGTGATCCGCCAGGCCTTACCGATCCCATCTCACTTTGCACCATCAGAACGCGGGCGCCACCAATGTATCCGAGATCATAATAAGTACGTCGTTTTCCGAAATGCATCTGGTGGCGCATGCCGTTGAGCGCCTGAGCTCGTTCGAGAACGGCGTCTCTTTCCAGAGTTGTTGCAACAACAAGAAGAACGTCGCAGGTCCTGAGGTTTCGCTCATTCATGATGACTTCAAGTTCCTGCGAGAATTCGCGATCATGGCTTAAGACGCCGATTATAGATCGAATAATCCCGGTCGCCCGGTCGAAATTAAAGTCATCGTTGTCGTGTTGAACGCGGGCAAACGCAGATTGTAATATGGAGATTATAATTTGGCGCTCTATGTGCAACTCATTTTTTTGCTTTCTTCTAATACTGCGCATAAGCGCCGACAGCATGTTTGCTAGTTCCATTCGGAATAACCACTGGCTGGGGTGACCACGCCAGTCGAGAACCTGTCCCCAAAACAATTGGTGCTTTGTCCAAGGCAATTCTAGCAGCTTGAGAAATCCGGTACGTCTCAACACAAAAACAAGTATATCGACGTCGAAGATCGGGAAGTTCTCCGACAGAGAGTCGAAAAAATAAAATTCACGGATTCCAGTTGGAATGTCGGCGGTTCCAAATTTTCCGTAATGCGTCGTGTAGCCTTGGGATATCACTCTTCGGAAAGAACCACTCGCTTGCACACCTCTACTGAGAAGGTCGTGTTCGAAATAAGAGAATGTTATTGCTTCTCCTCGCCGGTTTGACAGGGCCTTTGCCACGGCCTCCTTTTCGGTGATTTGCTCCCGAGTTTCGCTCGCGGTGGCAGCCCATCTCAATAGATAAGCCTGTAATTCGGAGGTTGCGCTTGTCGTCTTTATCAGGGTGGGAACAAGGACTTCTCTTCCTCTTCTTTCGCGGTCATCGAAGTACATTGGGTAGCGGTCTGCGTCATGCCGATATAGGTCGATCCGCGAGTCTAAGAACTCTCTCAAAGTTGGGTGATTGCTTACGAGGTCCACAATGCCGAGTTGCACTAGTAGCGAAAAAAAAATTGCAACATCCCGATTTAGGCTTGGATTCTCCCAGCCTGTCGAGAGCGCAGCATAGGTCTTGGATGTGGTTGCAAGAAGCAGGCACTTAAATACAATTTCCAATTTATCAGGTCTAATGGTAACCCCGAGAGACTCAGAAAGCTCTCTATCTAAGAAATGAAAATATAGCGGAGGGTCGTGCCACATTATTGCTCTGCGCCTTCGAACAGGCTTAGTTGAGCGGGGCTTGTGCCAACTATTTCTGCGATAAGATCATCCTTCGAAAGCGGGCTTGATGTGAGAAGTTCTCTCTCGAACTTGAGTTTGTAAGGCGAAATCGGGCGAATGTTCTTTGCCAGTGTGTCGATCGTAAAATATTTGATAGGCTTGCCGAGCTCTTTTGCAAAACGAATTTCGAACAGCACGCCGTTGGCAATCGTCTCGCCAAAGACCCAAAGCTCGTCCACGATTCGGATCAGGTTATTATTGCCGGTCCGAACCAAATTTCGATCGACGCGATCTCCCAGAAAGTATTCGAATACCCGGAAAGGGTTAACCGGCACGGCCTTGTGCGAGAAGACGTATTCGCATACGGCGTCTCTGCAATAAAAATAAGCCTTTGATTGAGCGGTGAATACCACTGGAAACTGTTCGGTGATATTCATGGTCTCGCACCCGTCTCGCGTGCGAATGATAATCCGCAGAAATAACCGCTTACAAGCGCTGCCGTGATGCCGCGGAATATTCCGGTGGCGTCTCCTGCGATTCGTATCGGCTTCGACGAAAGTGCAAGATCTTTGGTAAGATTTGGGTACCAGCCGATACCCTCAAGGGTAGGGCCGTGCAATGTCGCGCCGGTGAGGGAATTAGGGAATGTCGTCGAGAGCGACCTTAGCCCATCACGTAGCGCATCTGTTAGTTCTCTACCAAGAAATGTGACGAGGTCTGAGTCGTCTCGGGACATAAATATTTCGACATCCTCTACAATCGGGCTTTCCAGCCCGGCGAACCGATGCCGAATATCTGTCCATATCGCCATCCCTAATAGCTCATCTAAAATCCGGACATGAATTCCAACACTTGAGTTCTCTGTCGGCGCTCCATCCGAGCGTCCAGACACCGTGAGGATGTCATCGATCCGAGTGGTTACGATTTCCCCATTGCGACAGCAGCAGAACGTACGCCATTCAATCAACGATCCCGGTTTGCGCCAGACGTGCTTCGGGTCGACGGTAGCCGCGTCACGGAGGAAGAAGTCATCTGCCGGCTGCTCTAGACGCGCTCCCACCTCAATGCGGCGGAAGTGGAAATTATCGGCCGGGAGAAATTGTTGCAGAAGTAGAGGGCCGAACCTGCCAGATGCGACCACGACACCTTTCGTGGCTACAAA
The DNA here is from genome assembly GCA_051959715.1 of Pseudolabrys sp. Classification (GTDB taxonomy): domain Bacteria; phylum Pseudomonadota; class Alphaproteobacteria; order Rhizobiales; family Xanthobacteraceae; genus Pseudolabrys. The sequence continues at coordinate 1,159 of JBQCFB010000080.1, read as the reverse complement.
CGTTTTGGCCTCGTCGCCTGGCCCTTCGACCTCGACTGTTGTGAGGGGCCCGTTGACGCTAATTTTGGTGACTTCTGCTTCGGTGATAATCGAATCGCGCATCGTGTCTGCTAACAGTGAGATTAAGGCCAAGCGCTGTTCGAAGGTCAAATAAACCGAAAGGTATCTCTTCGACGAGAAGGAAAGGCCTTCCCCAACTAGTCCGGGGAATGATTGTGGATCGGAATCAGGAAATACAGGACAGGCGACGTCGAATTGAGACAACAAACCAACGTACCAGTGGTAGGCTTCACGAAGGAGCGAATACGGTTGTACTTGCCATAATTGGGTTGCCGATGGATGGAATGAGAATTTTCCGTCAGAATAGAGACCCGCACCACCTATGCCCGCCACAATGTCGTGACGATCATAGCGGTTCCGCGTTGCGGCTTCCCGACCTCGCTCGAGCAACGCCACCTTCAGTCCGCTCCGTGAGCAAGCAATGGCCGCAGCCAAACCTGCTGGCCCGCCCCCTAAAACTACTACGTCTACAGAAATCATGTGTGGGCTTCGGCGATAGTTGGGCAATTTCGACTATAACTTGTAGGCCCGGCATCTCACACCCTCTCCACAAAACTATCCACCACGCGCTTTTCCCCCGCCTTGTCGAAGCGGATGGTCAGCTTGTTGCCGTCGACGGCGGTGACGTTGCCGTTGCCGAATTTGAGGTGGAAGACGCGGTCGCCCACCGCATAGGCCGAGACGGCGCCGGTCGATTTGGCGATCAGTTCGCCTTCGATGGTGAGGGGCGGGCGCCTCTTACCCTCTCCCCCAAAGCCCGTCGAAGACGGGCGTGAACGCCCTGATGTGGGAGAGGGTGGCGTGCGAAGCGAGCCGGGTGAGGGGGCGCGACGCTGGGCAAAGTCCCCCTCACCCGCGCCTTCGGCGCGACCTCTCCCACCGGGGGAGAGGTGAGCCGTGCCGGTGGCGTCGTCGCCGTCGTCATAGTCGCTGCGCTGGTCGAAGACGCCGTCCGGCGTGTAATCGGGGCCGCCGCGTCCACCGCGCCCAGCGCGCGGCGCGCCGCTCTCCGAGAAGCCGCCTTTGCCCTTCCTTGCCTGCGCGCGCTGCCAGCCGGGCGTCGAATAGGACGAGCCGAACGAGCCCATCTCGTCGAAAC
>JBQCFB010000079.1:0-2156 GCA_051959715.1 Pseudolabrys sp. | reverse complement strand
GGCAAATTCGTTGCGCCCGGTCGCAACATCGGCGAAAATTTGCGCGGCGCACAGGCTTCCCGGTCCGATGGCGGGCCGGAAGCGCGACGGCAGCCGGGGCTAACGCAAGTGGCGATGATCGACGACACGGCCGAACGCGTCACGGCGGCGTCCGAGCCGGCACTCAGGCTCGAAGACTTCCTGCCCTATCGCCTCAACGTCTGCTCCAACCTGGTGTCGACCGCGCTGTCGCGCATCTACGCCGAGCGTTACCGCATCGGCGTGCCGGAATGGCGCGTGCTCGTCACGCTCGGGCAGTTCGGCATGATGACGGCGAAGGCGATCGGCGCGCATTCCTGCATGCACAAGACCAAGGTCTCGCGCGCGGTGGCGCAACTTGAGAGGCGCAAGCTGATTGCGCGCAAGTCGAACCGCGACGACATGCGCGAATCGTTCCTGTCTTTGACGCCGGCGGGCCGCGCCATGTACGACGAACTGGCGCCGATTGCGACGCGCTTCGCCGACCGCCTGCTCGACAGCGTCGACGCCGCCGACCGACCGGCGCTCGATCGCGCCATCCGCAAACTCATCGAGCGATCCGGCGAGCTCGTCGCCGATGTCGCCAATTCACGACGTGGCCGCTAGATTGCGCCACCGCCGCCGGGGTTCAGTACCGTGAAATTGTACACCTACTTCCGCTCGTCCGCCGCCTATCGCGTGCGCATCGCGCTCAATCTCAAGGGCCTGCCCTATGATATGGCGGCGGTGCACCTGACCAAGGACGGCGGTCAGCAGCACAAGCCGGACTTCCACGCCATCAATCCGCAGGAGCGCGTGCCGGCGCTCGTCCTATCGAGCGGCGATATCCTGACGCAGTCGCTGGCGATCATCGAATATCTCGACGAGATCGAGCCGGAACCGCCGTTTCTGCCCGCCGACGCGCTCGACCGCGCCAAGGTGCGCGCGGTCGCGCAGATGGTCGCGTGCGACATCCATCCGCTGAACAACCTGATCGCGCTGCAATACCTCAAGCGCGCGCTCAAGCACGAGCAGGCGGATATCGACACCTGGTATCATCACTGGGTGATCGAGGGCTTCAAGGCGATCGAGGCGACGATCGCACCTGCGCCCTACGCCTGCGGCGCGCATGTCACGCTCGCCGACATCTGCCTCATCCCGCAGGTGTTCAATGCGCGGCGGCTGAAGGTGCCGCTCGACGCCTTTCCGAAAATCGTATCGGTCGAGCAGGCGTGCCTGAAGCTTCCGGCCTTCGACAAGGCGCGGCCCGAAAACCAGCCCGACGCCGAGTGACGGTTGGCGCCAGACTTCAATCCCTGCCCTGCCTTTGAAATGCCGGTGCCGTGAACGCCAACGTCAACGTCAACAACATCATCCGCGTCGTCCTCTGGATGACCGGCACACTTCTGTCGTTCTCGCTGATGGCCGTCTCGATCCGCGAACTGTCGCGCGGCGGGCTGTCGATCTTCGAGATCCTGGCGATCCGGTCGGGGGCGGTGCTGATTGTTGTATTCTTCCTCATGCTGGTGCGGCCGGAGCTGCGGCTCGCCGTGCGGACGCGGCGGCTGCCGCTGCACCTCCTGCGCAACGTGGTGCACTACATCTCGCAGTTCGCCTGGGCGTACACGCTAACGCTGCTGCCCCTCGCCATGGTGTTCGCGCTCGAATTCACCATGCCGGCCTGGACGGCGGTGCTCGCGGTCTGGCTTCTCTCCGAAACGATGACCAAGAGCCGTCTCGGTGTCGTCGTGCTCGGCCTGGTCGGCGTCCTGGTGATCCTGCGGCCGGGCGTCGCCGCCATCAATCCGGCGGCCTTCCTCGTGCTCGGCGCGGCATTCGGCTACGCCATCACCATGATCACGACCAAGAAGCTGACCGCGACCGAGACGACCTTCGGCATCGTGTTCTGGATGGCCGTGATCCAGTTTCCCCTGTCGCTGATCGGAAGCGACCTGACGGCCTTCCTGCACTTCCAGACGCACAACATCGTCCCGGCGATCGGGCTCGGCATCGGCGGCGTTACGTCGCACTACTGCCTGACCAACGCCTTCCGCGCCGGCGACGCCACCCTGGTCGTGCCGCTCGACTTCATGCGCATCCCGCTGATCGCCGTGGTCGGCTGGGCCTTCTACGGCGAGAGCCTGGACATCTTCGTCCTG
>JBQCFB010000078.1:0-3527 GCA_051959715.1 Pseudolabrys sp. | reverse complement strand
GGCCTCGAAGGCCTTGAGCGCGTTCAGCGGCGGCAGCCGGCGGATCACGGCGTCTGTCCTCTGGCAGGGTCTTGCATTAGCCAAACTAGGCCAAGGTCGAGAAACGATGGTTTGTCGCGACTGCATTTTGCCAGCAATTATGGCGGCCAACAAGCAAACACGCCGTAAAGCCCCTCGAACCGATGGCCCTAGCCATGCTGATGCGAAACGCACCACGGCCCGCGCGCAGCGACGCCTATGCCGAACTCGCGCGCCAGTATCCGAGCCTCGCCCTCATCATCGACGCCTGCTTCGCCGCCTGCGCCGCGGCCGCCCACGCCTACAGGTTCCGCCGTACGCGGCGGATCCTCACCGCGTTCGACGGCGACCGGCTGCGCGACATCGGCTTTACCCGTGCCGATCTCTCGAACGGCCGCCTCGGCCGCGTCCTGAAATCGCAGCACCCTGCGGCGCGCCCCGACGAATCGTGGGCGGGCCTCTGGCGCAGCGCGCTCGCAGCCGACCGCTGCCGCAAGGCGCTCGTCGCGCTCGGCCACGATCAGCTCCACGCCTTAAGCGAACAAGGCCTCAAGGCGCGCCGCGAGGCGCTGCATGACCACAGGAGCGGCTGCACCTGCCGCGCGTCGGGAGCCAAGCCGTGAGACGGCGGATCGACTAGGATGCGATCGGCGCCTGTGACCGGGAGATGGTCCGGCAAGGAAAACCGGATGACGATATCGACGGGGCCGGCCGACGCGTCAGCCGGAAGCACCGACCGCGCGCTGCTCTATCTGGCGCGCGGCATGCGCGGATTCGGCGACGGCTTCGCGATCATCCTCCTGCCCGCCTATCTGTCCGCGCTCGATTTCTCGACGACGCAGATCGGCTTCATCGTCAGCGCTTCGCTGCTCGGCACGGCGCTCCTGACGCTGTCGATCGGCTTCATCGCGCCCCGGCACGATCTGCGCAATCTGCTGCTCGGCGGCGCGGCGCTCATGGCCTTGACCGGCATCGCCTTCCCGAGCGTCACGCTGTTCGCGCCCATCGTCATCGTCGCCTTCGTCGGCACGATCAACCCTTCCACCGGCGATCTCGGCGTGCTGGTGCCGCTCGAGCACGCCATGCTGGCGCGCGGCGCCAGCGACGAGGAGCGGACGCACGTCTTCGCCCGCTACAGCCTGATCGGCGCGCTGTCCATGGCCGCGGGCTCGCTCGCCGCCGCCCTGCCCGATGCGATGACGCGCGCCGGCTTCGGCACGCTCGATGCGTTCAGGATCATGTTCTACGCCTATGCCGCGCTCGGCGCCGGGGCGTTCCTGCTGTACCGGCGGCTGCCGCATGCACAGGCCGACGCGCCGCGCGCGGCCGCGCCGCTCGGGCAGAGCCGCGGCATCGTCTACAGGCTTGCGGCGCTGTTCAGCCTCGACGCTTTCGCCGGCGGCTTCGTCGTGCAGTCGCTGCTGGCGCTGTGGCTGTTCGAGCGCTTCGACATGTCGCTGTCGGCGGCCAGCCTGGTCTTCTTCTGGGCGAGCACGCTCGCGGCGTTCTCCTATCCGGTCGCGGCCTGGCTGTCGAAGCGCATCGGGCTCATCAACACGATGGTGTTCACCCACATCCCGTCGAGCCTGTTCCTCATCCTCGCGGCCTTCGCGCCGAACCTGACGATCGCGATCGTGCTGCTGACGCTGCGCGCGGCGCTGTCGCAGATGGACGTGCCGACGCGGACCTCGTACGTGATGGCTGTGGTGACGCCGGACGAGCGCCCGGCCGCCGCGAGCGTGACGGCGGTGCCGCGCAGCCTCGCCTCCTCGATCAGCCCGGCCTTGAGCGGCGTGCTGCTGGCGACGCCGTTCACAGGTCTGCCGCTGATCGCCTGCGGCGTCCTCAAGATCGCCTACGATCTCGCGCTGCTCTATTCATTCCGGCACACCAGGCCGCCGGAGGAAAAAGCGTAGCCGTCACCCTGAGGAGCGAGCGCAGCGAGCCTCGAAGGGTCTCTGACTCACAGATCCTTCGAGGCCCGTGCGCAACGCGCACGGGCACCTCAGGACGACGGAAGCTACGCCCTCACCTCTTGCCTCTGGAACGCGACGTAGCCGCCGACGAACAGCACGATGGACGACGCGATCAGCCCGACCATCTGCGGCCAGGCGACCATGAGGCTGTCCCAGAACGGCAACGGCGAGCCCATCACTGCGCCCTGCAGCTGGCTGACATAGACCGGCCCGAGCGTGCGCGTCGACGGATGCAGGATCGCCATCACGCATTCGCCGAACAGGGTCGAGGGCGACAGCCGCGCCAGCATCTGCGCGGTGATGACGAGCGTCGCCTGATCGTCGGTCGGCACAACGGCTTCGGCGATTCCGGGCGACAAGGCCGGCCAGATCAGCGTGAGGAACAGCCACAGGCCGAGCGTGGCGAGCGCCGCCGTCGCCGGCGAGCGGAACAGCGTCGAGAACAGCATGGCGAGCGCGAGCCAGACGCCGGCATAGGCGATGGTCACGACGAGCAGCAGGAAGGCGCGCGCCATCTCCTCGCCGCCCGGCGGCACGCCGAGCATGATCAGGCCGAGACCGATCACCAGGAGCCACAGCGCGATCAGCGACACGGACAACGTCACCAGGCCGGCGATGAATTTCCCGAACAGCAGCGCGTCGCGGTAGATCGGCTGCGCAAGGATGCGCGACAGAGTGCGGCGATTGTGCTCGCCATTGACCGCGTCGAAGCCGAGGCCGATCGCCATCAGCGGCACGAGGAAGCCGAGGAACGAGACGAAGGACGGCAACGGGTCGCGCGCGGTGGTGAACAGGTGCAGGAACAGGAACGGGTCCTCCGCCGTCACGGCGCGGATGTCCTGGATGGCGCCGTAGACCGCGGCGAGCGCGGTCAGCACCACCAGCCATTCCAGCACGCGCATGCGCACGCTGCCGAAATGGTCGGACAATTCCTTGAGCACCACGACGCCGAGGCCCTGCCAGGGCGAACCTTCACGCCGCATGGGACACCTCTTCATCCTTCCTTTGCGCTCGCGCGCCCTGCCCCTGGAAGTAGCGCGTATAGATCGACTCGAGGCTCGGGCGGTCGAGCGACAATTGATGCAGGCGACCGCCGGCGGCGACGACCACCGCGGCGGCGTCGCCCCGCATGTCGCTGTCGCAGGTGACGCGCCAGCGGCCGGGCGCGGGCTCCTCGACCGAGCGCACGCCGGGGAACGCCGCGAGGCGCCGGGCGATCCCCTCGCCGCCTTCGGCCTCGACCTCGACGACATAGCCGCCGCCGAGCACCTGGCGGCCGAGTTCGTCGACCGTGCCCATCAGCGCGATCAGCCCGCCGTTGAACAGCGCGACGCGGTCGCACACGCTCTGCACGCGGTCCAAGAGATGCGACGACAGGATGATGGTGACGCCCTGCGCCTTGAGCGAGCGGATGAGATCGAGCAGGTCGACGCTCGCCTGCGGGTCGAGCCCGTTGGTCGGCTCGTCGAGGATGGCGATGCGCGCGTCCTTCATCACGATCTCGGCCAATCCCAGGCGCTGCCGCATGCCGCG